>NZ_BTPW01000010.1:0-109940 GCF_036246185.1 Lactiplantibacillus paraxiangfangensis | reverse complement strand
CGCTCAACTCGGCCTAAAGGCATAATAAAAGCGACTAGACCTCATACTGGGATCTAGTCGCTTTTCTTAGCGCTTTGTTATGGCTCTTCTAGTATTCTTGGCTCTAGTCACCAACTGGATGCCAACCGTTATCTTCACTCAATTGATTCATGTACGTCATATCATCGGTGCTGATTTCAAAGTCCAACTTCGTGTTAGCTTCCACGTGCGCCATTGCCCGGGCCTTTGGTAGCGGTGCAACCCCATTTTGAATAATGAAGCGTAGGGCTAACTGTGGCAAGCTAACAGAGTACTTGTCCGCTAACCGTTCCAACGTTGGGTCGGATAAAAGGCCACCCGTTGCTAGTGGTGAGTACGCTTGGACAACGATCCCCGCAGCTTCCGCCGTCTTAACGATCGAAGCTTGCGTATGACCCACGTAATATTGGATTTGATCAACGGCTGGTTTGACGGTTAAGCCATCCCAAGTCAACAAATTTTCGAGGTCGTGGGAATTGAAGTTTGAAACCCCAATAGCTTTCGCCCGACCACTGTTATAAATATCCTGCATTGCCCGCCAAACATCGCGGTTTTGAGCGTCATAGTTCGCGCCCATCTGGTTCCATGGCCATGGCGCATGAATGATGTATGAGTCGACGTAGTCCAAGTCCAACACGTTTAAACTACTCTCAAAATCGGTCATCGTTTGGTCATAAGTCTTCGTTTCACCAGGTAACTTAGTTTGGACAAAAACGTCTTCGCGGTTAACGTCGGCATCGCGCAATGCTTCCCCAACACTTTTTTCATTCTGATAAGCCTTGGCCGTATCAATAAAGCGATAACCAGCCTTTAAGGCGTTGCTAACGGCGTCGTAGGTTTCCTTACCGGGACGCGTCTGCCAAGTCCCAAAACCAACTTTAGGCATCAATACATCGTTGTTTAACTTAAAAGTATCCGTAATAGTTGTCATCAAAATAGCCTCCTGAATCGTTTATAATGCTACTTTAGGCCCTTCGCCCTACTAGAAGGCAATCATTTTGCTCGTAATTTTCAAATTTCCATCAGATCTTTTAGATCACCACTAAACTTTGTCTACACAACCCCACTAAAAATGGTTGTACTACTTGTTATTTCTATCGGATACTCGGAGGTTGGCACTGATAATATCGGTCGTGATGGTGGCGTTAAGTGGCTTTTTTTGCCGCTTTTACACCACGGACGGTTCGGGACAATTGCGTACCTTGCAAGTGTTCCGGGCGAGGGTTAAGACCGCTCCTCAGGATTAACCCGGTCCCACGACCGCATGTTATCAGCGCCAGCCGGACTAAATTTCCATCAAAAAAAGCGACCCGCAATTGCAAGCCGCTTTGAACGGATCTAGTTTTCAGTTCGCGCTGGACGAATCCGTTTACCCCAGTACTGGAAGTAATCGGTCCGTAGCGCCCCGTTATATAACTTACGACGTTTAGTCGCTTTTTGACCATAGTAGTCTTCAAATTCCAAGTCACTCGTCAAGATATACTTACTCCAACTTGGCAACTTAGCGTAAACCTGACCCATTTGACGGTATAAGATCCGGACACTGTCACGGTCGCTCAACCGTTCCCCGTAAGGTGGATTGGCAATGATGACTCCGTTGATTTTATCGGTCGTAAAGTCTTTAACCGCTAACTGCTTGAAGTTGATGTCGTGTAACAAACCGGCTTCACTGGCGTTTAGCTTTGCAATATCGATCATTTTCCCATCAATATCGTAACCACTAATATCCAATTCGGTATCGTAATCGGCTTGGCTATCCGCTTCATCCCGTAATTCTTGACTTAGGCCGGCAGGAACCCAGTCCCACTTTTCACAAGCAAAGGACCGGTTAAACCCAGGTGCAATGTTTCGCGCTAATAACGCTGCTTCAATCGGAATCGTTCCCGACCCACATACGGGGTCAATGAACGGGTTGTCCGGATACCACTTGGCTAACATGACTAAGGCCGCTGCCATGTTTTCCTTCAATGGCGCGCCACCTTTTTCAACCCGGTAGCCCCGCTTGAATAAACTTGAGCCGGTCGTATCTAGCGTCAGTAAAACGTGGTCCTTATTGATGGCCACTTCTAGTGGGAATAACGCACCGGTTTCTGGTAAATGGCCATTACGGTGATACGTTGATGCGAGTTGGTTGACGATGGCTTTTTTAACGATCGACTGCACATCTGGCACACTGTGTAATTTAGAATTACGTGACTTACCTTCAACTGGGAATTCTGCGTCCATTGGTAGCAACTGATCCCATGGTAAAGCGAGCGTCTTTTCAAATAATTCATCAAACGTGTAGGCGTCAAATTCACCGACAATAATCTTGATTCGGTCAGCGGTCCGTAACCATAAGTTGGTCCGTAAAATATCCTTGATGGTTCCGTCAAAGCGCACCCGGCTGTTTTCAACCTGCGTGTGATAGCCTAAGTCGCGTAATTCCCGACCCACTAAAGCTTCAATCCCACTCGCAGCGGTCGCGATTAATTTAAATTCTTGCATAAAATCCTCCTGCATTCCTCATAATTTCTATTTAGCTAATTCTGTTAAAAACTACCCTACCTAGTTTAGCATATTTCACTAAGCGATAGCGCTACGGGTCGTTCGTTAAATGACCATACAAAAAAACTAGGACAAAAGCGAACTTTTGTCCTAGCGCTCTGTCAACATGTAAATCCCTGTAGGCCACGTTTTGTACCATACTGAAGCACAGACGACAGTCAGTATGGCGGTAATCATCTATCTCAAGATTATTAATCTCCCCTCACACTTTGTTCAATTCCAGTGTGTGAGGCTCCCCTACCGTAGTTTGGGTTTCCCGCTCGTGGGGTTTACCGCGTTCCAAACTAGTCGTTTCCAACTAGTTATCGTCACTGTGGCACTTTTCAGACATACTCGGGCATAGCTTGCGCCTTAGCCGTTTTTGTCGCCGTAATTGATGACAAGCATCAATCCCCCGGTTTATAGCCGAGCACGGACACTACAAGCATCGCAGCTTGTGCGGGCATGGACCTTCCTCAGCCGACATAAGCCGGCCGCGATTACCTAGGATTTACACTGAATCACGCCTTAAAGCCGGTGTGATTCATTTTGATTATTATCTAATTGTGCACCGAAAACATGGCGTTCCAAGTTAGATAAACGTTTCAGAATATCCATATTCGTTACCGTACTTGCCGGTTGTGAAGATGGTGTGGACGCACCAACGGCAACTTGTTTTGTCAACTCGTCAACCTTGGCACGTAACCGTTCGTTTTCATCTGAAAGTTGTTGGTTATCTTTAGTAAATGACTCATAGTCCTTAATGACATTATCTAAGAACCCATCCACGTCAGCAGGATCATAGCCCCGCATTTTTGGTTTGAATTCTTTTTGAAGGATGTCTTTGGGAGTAAAATTACGTTTAGCCATATTTAAAAACACCTCATTGTTATTCGCGCAATGCCTACTAAGCATCCGCATTACTTAAAACATTGTAGCAGACTTTATTCAAAATTAAAACCATTATTCTGCTTTTCTGCATATTCATTGGCACTTTCCTGTAACCAGTCGAAATCAATTAGCGTGATTGGATACGGATGCGCCTCTCCGTATGACCGAATCAAGTCATAATCGTACGATGGTTTTCCGGGGTTATCAGGATCATACACCAAAGCAGCCGCGTCAGTATGGGTCACCATGAAATCTTGGTAATTTTTTAATTGTTGGGGATTTTCATAAGTTTGCTTACTAACCGGTGCGTGAAAATCAACCCGCGACAATAAAGCTTGCAACTTTGCCTGGTTATTTTCATTCCACCGTCCCCCAAATTCACCGTACGGTAACATCATGGCCACTTTTAACTCGGGATACGTTTTTTTTAATTCGAGTCCAACTTCGGCACTCCACTGTTCAATTCCTAGTTGGCCGCCCGTAATTAGCCAGTCCACGCCATCTTCGATTTGGGTCGTCAGGTAATTCGTCAATGCATATTTAATCACTTTGAGTTTATCATCTTGATCACCAAACACATTTAATTCGTAGCTGCGATAACCACTCAGCCATAACCGACTCATAACCAGACCCCTTTCCATCTTTACCATATCTTATGATATCAATTTTACCGCACAACTACCGCGACGACCAGCTTAGCGGTTTACACCATCGCTTCCCCGCAATTGGCTGTGAGTTCGCCTTACAAATTCAGAAAAGTCACCCCCGACCGCATCCCCAGAAACCTCAATCCGTCACTTTTATTGCCCGTTGCCCGGTCCTTAAACGCCGCGCTACGTTTGATTGGTTTCACATTAAGCCTAATAATGGTAAAATATTACATTATTAGGAGGTTGATTAATGTGACGATTCGCTATCCAAACGGCAAAGTCTATCGCCAACCTAGCCATTCAAAATCAAAACCTTCCAAGTTTGCCAATACAAACTTTGGCGACCGGGGAATGAGTTTAGAAGAAGAAATCAATGATAGCAATACTTACTATCTAGAACATGAAATCGCAGTTATTCATAAGAAGCCAACCCCGATTCAAATCGTCAAAGTTGACTACCCCAACCGTAGCGCCGCCGTTATTAAAGAAGCGTACTTTAAACACGCTTCGACGACTGACTACAACGGAGTTTACCGCGGTAAGTACTTAGATTTTGAAGCTAAGGAGACGAAAAGCAAAACGGCTTTTCCACTCAAAAACTTTCATGAGCACCAAATTGAACACATGCGCCAGTGTTTACACCAGGGCGGAATTTGTTTTGTCATCATCCGTTTTGCTAGTTTGGATCGCCTATTTTTATTGAAAGCAACTGACCTGTTTACTTATTGGGATCACCAGCAAGATGGTGGTCGCAAATCAATTCCACTCACGGACATTGAACAGCAGGCTGCGGAGCTGAAGTACCATATCAATCCCCTCATTCCTTACTTGGATGCGATTGATAACATCATTGATGAAGGATCATCAAGTCATTAAAGGAGAACATCATGGCAGGTAACAATGAACAAAACTCACGGGTGGCTCGCAATAAGAACCAAACCCAACCACCGAAGAAACACTGGTTTCGGCGGATAATTTTGACGTTATTAGCACTGTTTGTGATTGGCATCTTATCAGGGGTCGGGTTGTTCTTTTATTACGCTCAAACCTCACCGTCAATTTCCGAGGCTAAAATGCAGGGGGAACCTTCGACTCGCCTTTACGATTCAAACGGTAAGTTAATCGTTGACCTGGGCGCCAACAGTCGCAAATACGTTAAATCTAATCAAATTCCTGATACGCTCAAGAGCGCGGTCGTTTCCATTGAAGACCGGCGTTTCTATAAGCATAAGGGGGTCGATTACACCCGGATCTTAGGGGCCGCCCTCGGGAACTTAAAGGGAAGCTCCCTCGGTATGCAAGGTGGGAGTACGCTGACGATGCAACTCGTTAAATTATCAGTCTTTTCAACCAAAACTTCCGACCGAAATCTAAGGGTCAAAGCGCAGGAAGCTTGGTTGGCCTTAAACGTTGAAAAACATTTCAGCAAATCCCAAATCTTGGAATTTTACGTCAACAAAGTCTACATGGGTAACGGTGTTTACGGGATGGGAACCGCGGCACAGTATTACTACAACAAGTCGCTAAAGGATCTCAATTTGAGTCAATTAGCCCTACTTGCCGGGATGCCACAATCCCCAACTTACTACGATCCAACCGCCTACCCCGCTTACGCCAAAAGTCGGCGCGACTTGGTCCTACAAGCAATGTACGATAACAAAGCCATTACTAAGGAACAAGAAACGGCCGCAATGAACGTTAATATCAAGTCTGGCCTTTCATCCGCGGGGCAAAAATCACTGGCCGCTCAACAATATAAGAGCAAGGTCGCTGACGCCTACATCACGGAAGTTAAAAAGGACTTAGTCAAAAAGGGTTACGATCCTGCGACCGATAACCTTAAGGTCTACACCAACTTGAACATGAACGCTCAACAGCGTTTGTTCGACATTGCGAACACTTCTAAATACGTCAACTACCCTAACAACCGTTTCCAATTAGGGGTTTCCGTGGTTGATTCGTATACCGGAAAGATTTCCGCAATGATTGGTGGTCGGAAACATACGGACGTGACCTACGGGTTGAACCGGGCCGTCCAAACAGACCGCTCGAACGCTTCAACGATGAAACCAATCTTGGATTACGGTCCCGCAATCGAATACGACAGCTGGCCAACGTACAAGACCGTCGCTGATACGAAGTATAAGTACCCTGGTACTGACATCACGGTCAATGACTTTGATAACCGGCACTTGGGTAACATGACCATGCGTCAGGCCCTCGTCCAGTCACGGAATATTCCGGCCGTTCGGACCCTCGAGGCCGTTGGTGTAACACGTGCTAAGGAATTTGCTAATAGTTTAGGAATGGGCTTGGATCACGTCGTTTACTCTAACGCGATTGGGGCTGAAGTTTCCTCCTTACAAGTTGCCGGCGCGTACGCCGCTTTTGCTAACGGTGGGACTTACCACAAGCCGTACTACATTAACAAGATCGTGACACCAGATAATAAGACAACTAATTTCGATAGCACTGGGACCCGGGTCATGAAACAATCGACCGCTTATATTATTACTGACATGCTCAAGGGCGTTATTAACAGCGCCACTGGGACTGGGACCACGGCCAAAATCGGCGGTGTTTATCAAGCCGGTAAGACCGGGACAAGTAATTATGAAGATAAGTACAAGGACAAGGTGCCGTCAGACGCTGAGCCCGATTCTTGGATGGCTGGTTACACCAAGAACTACTCCGTCAGTGTTTGGACGGGTTATGATACGCCTGGTGACTTCTCTAAAGTCAACTATATTGACAACACGACGTCGAAGATTTCACAAGATATTTACCGTGAAATGATGACGTACTTGCAGGAACACTCGCCTAACTCTGACTGGAGCAAGCCTAGTTCCGTTGGGACGGTTAAGAAGAACGGCATCGAAGAACTTTACGTTGTCGGTCACCTCTTCTCAAACTCGGAGGCCGCTTCGGGGACGTCCAGCAAGAACAACGTTAGCTCATCAGCAGCTTCTAGTTCTGCTGAAAAAGAAAGCAGCAGTAGTCACGAAGAGTCGTCCTCAGAATCTTCAAAGGAATCATCCTCTGAGGAATCTTCAAAAGAATCGTCTTCTGAAGAAAGCAGTAGTGAAGCAAGTAGCAGTCACGAAGAAAGTTCTAGTTCGGAAGCTTCATCTGAATCTAGTTCATCCGAGAAACCCGCTACTGACACCAATAATGATCATCAAGAAAATAACTAAAGATTTAAAAAATGACGACTTGCAAATTGCAAGCCGCCATTTTTTTATTGCCATATTATTCGTTGTTATCGACTGGCCCACCTATTCATGCTATTCAACTTGCCCATGCTTAGCCTGATCCAATGACTGCTGCAACCATGCTAAGTTTGACGGATTACTGAGAATGTTTTGGTTTTCTATCAGGTCTTTCCACTAAAATCTCGATTTAGTATTTTTCTAAAAGCCCTCAAGATTAGACTGACTGACATAAAAAGGTAGCTCTAAGAAATCAAGTGATTTCTCGGAACTACCTTTTTTAAGTCTTAACTAAACGTGGTCTTACTTTATTAATTCCGCCGTTTCTTATTGAAGAAACTTAGCAACCCGGTAAAACTGATTACTAGCGCCCCTAAAGCAGCCGCACCATTTGCTGAACTTTCATCGGTCCGTGGCAAGCTAGTTGCTTTAGCCGCCTTAGCGGGTGCTTTTGAATGAGTTTCCCGTAGTTTACCCGTAGGCTGCTTAGTCGTTCCTGCCTTAGCAACAACGGCCGCTTGAACCTTCTCAACTGACTTCTGCTTAGCATTGGTCCGAGTACTGATTGACTGACTTGATTGCGTCGGTACTTTAGCAGGTTTCACCACCGCCGCTTGTCCTGGTTCAACAATTGGTTGGGGCTTATTCGGTTTACTTGCACTATGGTTAAGGCTAGTCGGCGTCACCGTGATCATCGCGGTCCGCTCAACCTGATTGCTGTAAGCATCCGTATTTTGATAGCGTACGGCGTAACTTCCAACTTTAGACGTATCAACCGCTCCGGTCACGTTGAGCTGCTTTACTCCGACTGCCTGACCAGTTGCATCGGTTGCACTGACCAACGCGTCAGCAGCCGTCCAAGCCGTCCCCTGCTTGACCGTCATATTTTTGACAGTTAGCCCTAATTGACTGGCTTTGACGGTGACAAGAATGGTCTTTTGCACCGAATTACCATAGCTGTCAGTCACCCGATATGTGACCGCGTAAGTCCCGGGCACCTTGACATTGACTTGGTCGGCACCCAAAACGCTAACTTGTTTAAAGGCTAACGCCTGACCGTCAGCAGCTTGAGCACTTACAAAACTATCAACGGGCGTCCAAGCTTTGCCTTGCGTCAACGTCACGTTCTTCGCATCGATTGCAACCTGACTAGCTTTAACCGTAATTGTAATCGTCTTAGTAGCCACGTTGCCGTAAACATCCGTGTTGCGATAAGTGACCCGATAAACGCCAGGAACGGTCGTAGTGACTTGCTTTTCGCCACTGACAATGACCTTGTTCAACTGAACTAATTGTCCTTGTGCATCCGTCGCGCTCACAAAGCTATCAGCCGCCGTCCAAAACTGACCTTGCATTAGGCTAGCATTGTTTGCAACTACTGCCACTTGACTGGCTTTAACCATGAGCACAACAGTCTTGCTGGCAGTATTGCCGTAAGCATCCGTGTAACGATAAGTCAGTTCATAATTCCCCGGTGTCTGGGTCGCTACTCGGTTCGCACCGACCACCGTGACCTGGCTAAACGCAACGGGCTGACCATTGGCATCGTTCGCACTAACGAATGCGTCAGCGGGTGTCCATGACTGGTTTTGCATAATTGTCATCCCGTTAGCTTCAATTGCAACGGCCGACTTTTTAACGACCACCGTGACAACTTTGCTAGCTTGATTACCATACTTATCCGTGTAACTGTAAGTCACCGAATAGCGACCAGGCGTCTGAGTGTCAACAGTATCGGCACCCGTGACTGTCACTGCTGAAAGGTCAACTGGATCACCACTAGCATCCGTTGCACTCACAAAGGATTCGGCGGACGTCCATGGTTGACCTTGCATCACCGTGACGTCGTTTGCCGCAATTGCGACGGCCGACTTTTCAACCGTAATCGTTGCAAGTTGATTAGCTTGGTTCCCATAAGCATCCGTGTAACTATAGATGACCTGATATTGTCCAGGTGTCTGCGTATCAACCGCTCCGGTGACTTTTACAGCACTTAATGCAACTGATTGACCAGTAGCATCGCTGGCATTAACAAAAGCATCCGCAGCCCGCCACGTTTGACCCTGCATCACCGTCATGTTTTTAGCCGTCACGGCTACCTGACTAGGCGTTACCGTGACCATAATAATCTTAGTTGCGACATTGCCCTGGCTGTCAGTATAATGATAGGTCACATCATACGTTCCCGGTATCTTAGTTTTAACTTGGTCCGCACCGGTCACCGTTACTTGACTAAAATCAACCGGCTGGCCCTCAAAATCAGTGGCCGAATCAAAAGTATCCGCAGCCTGCCAAGCTTGACCCTGCATCACCGTCGCATCATGTGCAGCCACTGAAACCTGACTAGCAATCACTTTGACGGTTGCAATAGCCTTAACGGCGTTTCCAGCCGTATTTAAAATGCTGTAAGTCACCTGATAGGTTCCCGGAGTCGTGGTATCGACTTGCCCAGTAACGGTACTATCAGTAACTGCCACAGAAAGTCCGTTAGCATCCGTCGCACTGTCAAAATTATCCGCAGCACTCCAATTATTTTGGCCACTCTGGTCAACCACAGAATCATGCACAGTAACGTTCGTCTGATCCGTTTGCCAAACGTAAGTATCCGCTACCGCCGTAGACGTATCGTTGTACAGTTGCATCAATTCGGCTGCCGTGAACGTTTGTCCCGTCGTATTGATCCACTTGCCAGTGTAAGTATCATTTAACGGCGCATCGCCAAGCACTGCACTTTGGTCACTATTTAAAAATGCCACTTTGGAACCCAATTTCAGTACTTGTAAAGTTGGTGTACCAAGTAACATATCTGTAATTGCCGTCGCCGAACTCAAATCCCAGTTTGATAGATCAAGCGTCTTTAAACTTGTATCACCAGTAAACATCTTAGTCACATTGATTGGCCCATTAATCGCCCAATCTTCCGTATTCAAGCTGGCCAAAAGAGGGTCATTGTTAAACATGTTACTAGCATCCGTAACCTGACTCAAATCCCAATTAGTTTGCCCCAACGTTGTTAGTGCCACATCACCGGCAAACATTTCATTCGTGTTGGTATCTTTTCCGAGCCCCCACTGCGATGTATCTAGGTTAGTCAAACTAACATCATTAGCAAACATAAAATTAGATTGCGTCACGTTACTCAGATTCCAATGACTGGTATCTAACGTGACCAATGCTTGATCCCCATTAAACATCGCGTAGGCATTTTGCAAATTGCTGAGGCCCCAACCACTCGTGTCCAATGTGGTGAGCTTTGTATCCCCATAGAACATGTCACTAGCATCCGTTAATTGGTTTAAATTCCACTTTGATGTATCTAAATCAGTTAAATTAGTCACATTACCAAACATATTTCCCGCTTTTTGCAAATTGCTAAGGATCCAATCACTCGTGTCTAATGTGGTAAGTTTTGTATCTCCAAGGAACATGTCACTAGCATCTGTTAACTGGTCTAATTTCCACTTTGATGTATCTATATCAGTTAAATTAGTCATGTGTCTAAACATCCCGTAGGCATTTTGCAAATTGCTAAGGCCCCAACTACCCGTGTCTAATGTCGCAAGATTTGTATCCTCATTGAACATGTCACTAGCATCTGTTAACTGGTCTAAATTCCACTTTAATGTATCTAAATCAGTTAAATTAGTCATGTTACCAAACATATTTTCCGCATTTTGCAGGTGACTCGTATCCCAGTTGACAACGTCTACGGCCGTCAAGCTGCTAGTTTTGTTAAACATACTATCTGCTTGGCTTAAGCTATCCGTCTGCCAATTGGTGAGTGTCAAATCAGTTAGCGCGCTATCATCGTGGAAAAGATAACCCATATCGGTTACTTTGCTAGTCCCCCAGTTTGCCAGATTAACACTGGTTAAACTTGTATCCTGATTAAAGGCTCCCCGAATCGTCGTTAAACTATCCGTCTGCCAATTGCTTAAATCGACCGTGGTCAACTTAGGATCATTGTAAAGAATCTGAAAGGCCGTCGCTACTTGGCCAACTTGCCAGTTTGCGGCCTTGACCGTCGTCAACGCTGGCAATGCTTGCCAGAGACTCGCCAAACTCGTCACGCTACTCAAATTCCAATTATTAGCCTTCACAGTCGTGAGGGCAACGTCACCATTAAACAAGTTATTAACCGTTGTCACAGCACCCGCACTAAAATTATCCGCGTCTAATTCAGTTAAACTCTTAAGTCCAGCAAAAAGACTGTCCAAACTCGTCACGCTACTCAAATTCCAATTATTAGCCTTCAAGGTCGTGAGGGCATCGTCACCATTAAACAGATTATCAACCGTTGTCGCAGCACTCGCACTAAAGTTATCCGCATCTAATTCAGTTAAGCTATTAAGTCCAGCAAAAAGCTTGTTCAAACTTGTGATTTTGGAATTCAACTGCCAACCAGAAACGTTTAACGTGCTTAACCCCGTATCACCCACAAATATATTGTTTAGCGATGTCACTTGGCTGACATCCCAATTTTTAAGATCCAGACTGGTCAGACCACTATCCGCAAAAAACATGGAGTCCATATTAGTGGCCGCACTTGTATCCCAGCTAGACAGGTCCAAATTAGTCAGCTTTTGACACGTGTTAAAAGTCCGGCTCATGTTAGTCACTTTACTAGTATCCCAGCCGCTCACGTTTAAACTCGTTAAGCTAGAATCACCTGCAACCATATTTCCTAAATTGGTCACCTTACTAGTCTTAAAACTCGACAAATCCAAGCTCGTTAAACTAGTCATCCCAAAAAACATATCCGAAAAACTAGTCGACTGGCTCGTATCAAGATTAGTCAATCCATTAATAGTCGTTACTTGGTTTAAATTTTTGAATAAATTGGCTGTACTGGTTCCAGCAGTCACGGGACTATCAATTGAAATCGCGGTGATTTTGGCCGCATTCGGTGTCCACGCATTATTCAAATCCGACGCCGTATTCGCAGTCAGTACCCCAGTATTAAGATGTAATACCCCGTTGCTATCAATATTCCAGTCAGTACCAGCATCAATGTCAGCCGCAACAACGGCCGCCCGTAATAAGGCTGCCCGCTTATTCGTCACTTGTTGGTTAGAACTAGCCATGGCCATCGTCGTCATCACTTTATCAGCCATAACTGGGCTGTCTTGATTGACCATGTCATTAACTAATTCGGTATTAGTTGTCCCATCAACAGTTGAATCAATTGCCGCAACTGCGGTCGTCACTGTCTGATTACCAGTCGCTGACTGTGACGTCTGTGCCTGTTGGTCATTAGCTTGTGCCGCATCTGAGCCTGAACTGACTGGCGCAGCTGTAGCCGTACTAGCGGCAGTTGCACTACTTTTTTGAGTATCAGCAGATAAAGCTGCTGCCGTGTGACCCGCCTGACTAGTCTTACCCGCACTAGCTGAAGTACTAGTGGCAGTCGTGCTACTGGACTGACTCTTTTCGCTGGAACTACCCGCTACTGCACTTGTCGCTGTCTTACTACTCTGAGCCGAAGTTGAACTAACCGTTGTCGCACTCGTGCTGCTGGTTGAAGTACCGCTTGCCGCGGACGAAGTCGTTGAAGCGGCTGAACTAGCCGCACTATTTTTAGCGCTGCTACTCAACGTCACAGCTTTAGCACTTAATTGACTCGCATTACTTGTCACTGAAGAAGCATCATTACTGGTACTGTCCGCTTTGGTTTCATCAGCGTGAACAAGCATCTGATTGCCCTGCCAGGTCGTCATCATTAATACCCCAGCGAACACCCACAAACGCCCTCTGTTGGCTACTTTGTTATTGAAATTATTACGATTCAATTCTTCTCGCTGACTCTTATGCATTTAAAACGCCCCTTGTCTTACCAATCCGTCAAACTTAATTTGAATCTAGTCTGATAAACTATTTGCTCGTATATTTAAATTAGTTTAATCTTTATCGTCATAAATAGTGTACCTGTTAAACTTATAACGTTCAAGCTCACAAACGTTGATATACCGCCATTTACAGTGTGTTTTATATATACAAAAACTGGAACTTGTGTGGTCTCCCAAATTCCAGTTTTAAATTGACTATTAATATTTATTATGAATCATCTACCCGCTAAGCTAATTTAAGGCCCAATTTGGCATTTTTATTATTCATCGGTATTTCTTAATATTATAAATAATTATATCCAGCTGATAAGGCCCATTAGTACTAAGTTTCGAAACAAGTTAAGCACATTGACTTGTTTCACTGTTCACAAATAGCTTTAAATTTTTTGTCGACGATAAAACCCCCAAGGTTAGGATTCAAACCTTGGGGGTTACTTGATTTACTGTTTAGAATTTTCTTCGCCAATCTTAAATAACGGAATCTTAGGTTTGGCGTTCTGACCGACTTGGCGCTTCGGCTTGGGCTCTGAATTCAACCGTTGCTCAATGCTGCGTTGGCGTTCTGCTTCCACTTGTACGGGCGTCTTAAGCCCCCGTTTTTGCCAATTTAGTAAGATTCGATCCATGTACGTTAAATTATAGACTTGCCGCAATACGGCTTCCCGTAGCGCTAATCCAATCACGTCTGGATCGTAATGGTCCTCATCGAACCACTTACTAATGCTCTCCATTTCAATCGGCGATAACGCGCGGCCAAACTCCTGCTGAATATCCGTAAAAACTTTCTGCCGGGGATTGGCCTTTGTTGTCGTCTCGTCCTGAGTTGCCTGGGCCCGTTCCGGTTGCTTGAGTGCAACGACCAATTTATCATACAGCCCATCAAAGTTATAACGATCATGAATCTTTTGATCGTCTCCCGTGACCGATTCAATCGTCAGTAACTTTTTCGCTAACATTTCGTGGAGTCGCTGAAAAACGGTATTTGACGATTCACCAAGGCTCTTAGCAACGACCGCGGCATCGGGAAACTGATTGCCCCGATCCATCAGGCGTTTGAACTGCAGATACACTAAGAACTCATCGTTAGTCACGCCAATTTCACGGTAATGCGCTAATAAGGCGTTGGATAACGTGGTCTCGCCATCATAAATCAATGCGTGTGCTAAAGGTTCCATAGCAACAGCAACCTCCTTTGAACAGTAAGAGCGTGAGACCAGCGCCTCACGCTCTTACTCAATTGTTTCATTTTTAAGTTTACGGGTAAATGCGGTTTAACAAACGTGGGAACGGAATGGTCTCTCTAACGTGATCTTCCGCTGTGATCCAAGTTAAGAAGCGTTCTAGCCCTAACCCGAAACCAGAGTGCGGTACACTACCGTACTTCCGTAAGTCTAAGTACCAAGCGTAGTCCTTAGGATCTAAGCCGGCCTTTTTGACTTGGTCAAGTAGGTATTCGTAGTCCGTCGCCCGTTCAGATCCACCAATGATTTCACCATAGCCTTCTGGTGCCAATAAGTCGGCACAGATGACCACGTCGTCACGAGTTGGGTGTGGCTTCATGTAGAATGGCTTGATAGCTTTTGGATAGTTTAAGACGAAGACAGGTTGGTCAAAGTGATCAGCCAAGAACGTTTCTTCTGGCGATCCAAAGTCCACACCCCAGTCAACGTCAAAGTCGTTGGCTTTTAATAAGTCGATGGCTTCATCGTAACTGATCCGTGGGTAAGGTAACTTCGTATACTTTTTGAGTGTTTCAACGTCGCGCCCTAAAATATCTAACGCGTATTGACAGTTGTCAATGACTGATTGAACTAAGTGCGCGATGTAACGTTCTTGAACTTCCAAGCTTTGTTCTTGGTGCATGAACGCCATTTCGGGTTCAATCATCCAAAATTCAATCAAATGACGACGCGTCTTTGACTTTTCAGCACGGAACGTTGGGCCAAAGGTAAAGACTTTGCCATAAGCCAAGGCACCAGCTTCGGCGTATAACTGCCCACTTTGTGACAAGTAAGCATCCCGGTCAAAGTATTCCGTATGGAACAATTCAGTCGTTCCTTCTGGCGCACTCCCAGTCAAGATTGGTGAGTCCATCTTGATGAATCCTTCTTGATTGAAAAATTCATAAGTGGCACGAATCACTTCATTACGAATGTTCATCGTTGCCCATGGTTGTTTTGAACGTAACCATAAGTGGCGGTGGTCAAGTAAGAAATCAACCCCGTGTTCCTTAGGTGTGATTGGGTATTCTTCACTTTCACCAACAACTTCTAAGTCTTCCACTTCGATTTCGTAACCGAACTTGGAACGACTATCTTCATGAATCACACCCGTGATCCACATGCTAGTTTCTTGCTTAACTTCTTTAGCCAGTTCAAAAACTTCTGGTGTGACTTGGCTCTTCACAACTACTCCTTGGAAAAAGGCAGTCCCATCACGTAATTGTAGGAAGGCAATTTTACCGCTGGAGCGTTTATTGGTTAGCCAAACCCCAATTTTGACTTTTTCATCTACGTGGCTTTTTGCATCCATAATGCTGATCTGTTGCACCATTTACTTACATCCTCCAATTACTTTGCTTGTTCAGCAATTTTTTGTTCAATAAATTTTTGTAAACGTCGATAAGCTTCGCGTAACGAATCCATGTCAGTCGCATAACTCAACCGAATGTGACCAGGTAACCCAAAGGCTTCACCTGGCACTAATCCAACGTGAGCATCTTCTAACACGGCCTGTACAAAAGCTGGTGTGTCTGAATAACCAGTCAAACGTAACGCTTCAGTCACGTCTGGGAACATGTAAAAGGCCCCCGCTGGTTTGCCACCCGGCATCTTAAAGCCTGGTAATCCTGAGATTAACGGATAGAGTTCATTCAACCGCGCTTCAAAACCCTGACGCATCGTTTCAACTGACGACTGGTCACCACTAAAGGCTTCAATCGCCGCATACTGTGAAACGGCGGCCGGATTGCTGGCTGCGTGGCCAAGAACGACCCCCATTTTCGCCATAATGGCTTTAGGGCCCGCCGCGTAACCGATTCGCCAACCGGTCATTGAATAAGCTTTAGAGACACCGTTGATCAAGACGATGTGGTCCATATTGGCATCACCTAACTCCAAAACGGACGTAAAATGATTCCCGTTATAGAGCAACTTCTCGTAGATTTCATCGGCAATGATCAGGATATCATTTTTAACCGCCCAATTAATAATGGCCGTTAATTCTTCCTGACTGAAGACGAGTCCCGATGGATTTTGTGGTGAATTCAAGACTAAGGCCTTGGTCTTTGGGGTCCGTTGGGCTTCTAAGTCCGCAACGGTGAACCGCAACTGTCGGTCCGTCCCAACTTCAACCGGAACGCCACTCGCCAATTTAACTTGTTCAGAGTAACTGACCCAGTATGGGACTGGTAATAAGACCTCGTCGTCCGGATTCAAAATCACTTGAAACAGCGTAAACAACGCCATCTTGGCCCCGTCAGTGACGACGATTTGGCTAGGATCGAAATGATAGCCGTGGTCGGCCTCGATGCGAGCACTGATTACACGCTTTAATTCTGGCAATCCAGTCGCAGGCGTATAAAAACTAGCTTTTCCGTTTTGAATACTATCAATCGCGGCTTGCTTAATATTGTCCGGTGTCTGATAATCTGGCTCACCAATACCCAGATTAATAACATCGATTCCATCAGCAATCATTTGTTTGGCCATCGCACTAGTCTTTAACGTAGCTGACGGTTGAATTTGCATGACTTTTCGTGATAATTTCATAAATATCCGCACCCCTTAGCATTAGATATTGAGTATTGATTTTAACTGATTACCATTTGAATATTGTAAAACTTCATAACACAAATTGTTCTTTTTATTGAGATAAGTAACTTCCCAGACCACTTCACCATCGTACTTACCTAGCGTGGCCTTGATGACCTTGCTGGGATTACGTTTGGACCAAACTTTGCGCAGTGCCTTCGTGCGGGAGATTCCCGCCGTCTGCTTAACCACGGTCGTTTGGTGCTTAGAATTGGTGTTAATGATGGCGTAGACTGGCACGTTTTTCTTCGTTGTCCCGGTTACGGCGTAATAACTCTGTTCTCCGTTATACTGCGAGAACCCGGTCGTCGTTTTTAACTTGCCTTTGCTGACAGCTAAACTGTACGCCGTTTTTTGTGCCTGGTGCATCGGCCGCTGAGCAACCCACAACGTCCCGTAGATGGCGACAATTAGCGCTAATACGACTAACAAAACGATCATGATCACCCGTTCCGGGCGTCTTCTACGTTGAACTCGCATATCTTTATCCTGATCCTTTCAAAAAACAGATAAATTAATTATAGCAAATTTAACTGTCAGCGGAATGCTTTCTTACTCAGTTTTGAAAAAACTTTGAAGTTTACCCGTAATTTCATCTAACGAGCCATTGCTTGGCGGTAACGTTTTAGGTAACGCCTTTAAAATCGTTTGCCCGTAACGCTTCGTGACCAAGCGATCATCTAAGATGACTGCAGCGCCCCGGTCCTGACTCGTCCGAATCAAACGGCCTAGTCCCTGACGTAATTTCAGTGCCGCCTTAGGAACCGCTTCATTATAAAACGGGTTTAATTTAGCTTGCCGTAATTGTTGATAACGCGCCTTCGTCGTCGTTTGGTCGGGCGACTCAAACGGTAGCTGCGTGATGATCAACAATTCCAACTGATCTTGTGGTAAGTCAATGCCTTCCCAGAAACTAGCCGCCCCTAATAGGATGGCGTTGTCGCCTTGAATAAACCGGCGTAAAAGCTTTTCACGGCTCCCATTGACTCCTTGTGCCAAGATTTCGCGATTAGCACTTAGATTTCCTTGGTGCAACCCGTAGAAGACCCCTTCAATCATATTCAACGAGTTGAACAAGATTAAGGTCTGTTTAGGCGTTGCGGTCACGATTTGTTCGATGGCGCGTGATAAATAGGCAACCCGTTGCTTCCCACTCGGTTGTTCGGCCGGGGTTGCATCCGTCGCAATCATTAACCGGGCCTGTTTTTCCAAATCAAACGGCGTCGAAAGTTGATGGTGCTCCGCCGTGGCCGCGTCAATGTCCAACTGGCTGTAAACGTACTGAGACTTACCCGTTGAAAACAGGGTTGCACCAGTTAGTAATGGTGCGCTGAAGTACGGATACAGTCGTTCTTTAAAGTAGCCCTGAGTATCGATCAAGCTCCCAGATAAGTTCAAGCTTCCACGGTCATGCCATTGATTCAGCGTGATCCAGAAGACCCGTTGTTCCCGGGTCGCTGGCATTAGCCAAGTTTGTAGTAAGTCATACCCGTGACGTAAAACTTGTAGCCGGTTATAAAAATCATCTAAGACGTGTTGCTCGGTAGGCAAAATCTGTGCTTGGTCATGGTGGTACTGCTCGTTAAGCTGTTGAAACTGCAAGAAACAGTTTTCAATCGCCGTTTGTAATTGCTTGATCAACGGATTATGTTCCGCGAAGAACTCGGTGATTTGGCTCGTATTGACACCAATCTCGACTGGTTGGCTACCGCCCTTTTGATGCGGCACAAACTCACGTGCCAACGCTGCTTGCACTTGCTGTAAATGCAAATCAGTATCACCTAGTGAATTATCTAACAGTTTCAACCGGTAATCCGCCTGGGGTTGTTCCGCAAACAAGGCTCGCAGGCTCAAGCCGTGATCTTGATCGATTCGACTCGTCAAGCTGTGACAAGCCGACATGTAATAATTAAAATCAAATTTTTGCCGTGATTCTCGCAAGACCCCGTCAGCTAAATGCTGGGCTTCGTCCAAAACGAGTAACGGTCGCTGCTGGCGACTCCCTAGTTGCGCAACGTGTTGCATCAAATAGGCGTGATTTGTAATGATGAACGTCGCTTGGGCCGTTAACTGATCCCGAAAGCGTAAGAAGTCTTCCTTAAAGAACGGGTCGTCAGCTTTTAGTGAACCGATCCCGTGGTGCGCGATTTCTGAGAAGTACGGCGCTTGATACGTCGTTAAGTGCAACTCATCTAAATCGCCAGTCGTCGTCATTGTTAACCAGACCAGCACCCGCAATTTCAAAAGTTGCGTTTGCTTTGAATGCTCGTGCAGGGCTAAGCCCCGTGCAAAGCGGTTCAAATCAACGTAGTGTTGGTTTCCTTTAATGACCACGGCCGTCACTGGATTTGGAAGCAACGCGTTCAACAACTGAACACCTTGATCAAGCAACTGGGTCTGTAAGACCGTCGTTGCGGTGCTGACAATCACTTGCTGATCATCGTGGGCTAAATAAGCGAGTGGTAATAAGTACCCTAACGTTTTTCCCGTCCCGGTAGGTGCTTCGATTAGTAATGGATTTTCTTTGGTTTGATCCTTCGTGTAGTGCCGGTAGATTTGATTCATCATCCGCGCCTGTTGTGGCCGGTAAGTTAAATTATGTCCAAACAGATGTACTTTTTGGGCCTTAGTCAACGGATACCGTGGCGCTTTTCGGCCAACGGCCTGCTGTGGCAACGACTGCTTTCTCAAAGCAATCCCGTTGCGAATCATCAAATCTTTTGGTAAACGCGTCGGGTGTTGTTTGCCCTGCTGAAACGCGTACGAAAAGAGTTCGGACGTTTCTCGCGGCAGCTCTGGTGTCAACTGCACCATCTGTTGCAAGGTAATCAAAGGCAACTGCGCCAGTCGTTTTTGCAAAAAGATAAATAAATGGGCGGTTGCGATTGCGTCACTATCCGCGGAATGCGGATGCTCATGGTCAATATTTAGTAGTTGGCTCAAATCCCGTAGCCGAAAGCTCGACGCCGTTGGTAATAGAATCTGACTCAACGAGACCGTGTCAACGGCCTGAATTGGCAATTCTGGATAACCAACGCGGGATAATTCGGCGTTGATAAACGGCAAGTCAAAATTAACGTTGTGCGCCACAAACACCGTTCCCTGTAACAGACTGTACACGGTGCCCGCTAAGTCATCAAACGGCGGTGCTTTTCGAACCCGCGCGTTACTAATTCCCGTCAGGTTTTCGATCACTGGCGGTACCGTGGTCAGTGGATTGACGTCGGTCGCAAACGTATTAATTATTTTATTATTTTTGACGAACGCACAGCCGATTTGGATAATACGGTCGCCATCCTTAACGCTAGTACCAGTCGTTTCAATATCGACGACGGCATAGGTTGTGTTTGGTTTCATGGTCATTTCCCCAAATTTTAGTCTATATCAATGTGCTGGCACTGAATTCATGCCAACATTCTCAAATTAAATTATAGCATACCAGTAAAGTGAATCCGTTCCGTTTGGTCACTAGGAACACCCGCCCTAAATCCGCCTTTGCGAACTGGTCAGCAAGCCTGAATTTAATCTGTTTCTCATTTTATCATACACACGCCAATTATGACTTTCCACCTAGCCATAAATTTTCAAGCAAGTGAACGGAAAGACGGTCATTGCAATGATTGTTAACCAAACATAGTTGAGGCCTAAAATTTCTAATGATTCGGTCCGACTGGGACTTGTCACCGGGCAACCGTGGTAAAAAGCGTGATAATAAGGTATCATAATCCTATTATTAATTCATTTTAGAAAGGCAGCGACACGATTGAAAAATCTAGCTACCGGTACTAGTCATGCCAAAATTATTTTGATTGGAGAGCACGGCGTTGTCTACGGCCAACCCGCCATCGCCCTCCCAATCTCGACGATTCAAATGCAAGCCGTCATTCACCGACGTGAAACGGCACAACTGGTTAAAAGCCGTTACTTTAATGGAGACTTCAACAGCATGACCGCCAACTTAGGCGGCATCCAGGCGTTGATCAAAGCTCTCTTGACCCGCTTTGACGCGCTTGATCAGGGTTTTGATATCCACATTACAAGTGACATCCCGTCTGAGCGTGGGATGGGTTCCTCAGCGGCTGCGGCGGTGGCCGTCACCCGGGCGTTCTATGACTTTTTTGAACAACCTTTGTCCCATCAGACCCTATTGAAGACGGCAAACGTAGCTGAAAGTTACACGCACGGTCAACCAAGCGGCTTAGACGTTGCCACGGCCAGTGCCACTTCACCGGTATGGTTTGTTAAGGGCCGTGAAAATTACCCGATTCCCGTCAAGCTACCAGGCTACTTAGTCATTGCTGATACGGGGATTAAAAGTCAAACTAAGGTTGCCGTTGCAACGGTTAGAAACCTGCTAATTGTCGAAGGCGAGACCATTCAACAACGGATCGACGATCTCGGCCATCTTACCCGGATGACTAGGGACGCCCTTTCTGACGGTAACCTACCAAAATTAGCGCGGGCGTTAAACGGTGCTCAAGATGATTTACGCTCACTAGGCGTCAGTCATCCCGCTTTAGAACAGCTCTTAGCCGTTGCCCGGAAAAACGGTGCGGTCGCTGCTAAGTTGACTGGCAGTGGTCAGGGTGGCTGCATGATTGCCGTCGCACCTGAAGAAAGTATCGCAAACGATTTATCACAAAAGCTGTCCGCAGCGGGCGCCACGGCAACGTGGGTCGAACCCCTGCTTGCGAATGATTAACTTTGGAGGAACAACATGGCTAAAACAGTAACGGCGAAAGCCCATACGAATATCGCACTCGTCAAATACTGGGGAAAAAAAGATACGCACTTAATGTTGCCACAAAATGGTAGCATTTCTTTGACGTTGGATCATTTTTATACCGAAACGAGTGTCACGTTTGATTCCCAACTAAAGCACGATCAAGTCTACTTCAACGATCAATTACTCCAACCAGCCCAATCGCAACGGATCAGTCGCTTTTTAGACCTCATTCGCCAACGAAGCGGTGTGCACGCCCCGGCTGCGGTCAGAACAATGAATCACGTGCCCACTTCGGCAGGGCTCGCTTCGTCGGCCTCTGGCTTTGCAGCGCTCGCGACTGCCGGCAGTCGCGCTGCTGGCATGGATTTAGATGCGACCGCGCTGAGTCGGTTAGCACGCCGGGGTTCCGGTTCCGCCACCCGCTCCGTTTTTGGTGGCTTTGTCGAATGGCACGCTGGCCACGACGACCAATCTTCATTTGCTGAAGTGATTCAAGACCCCGTGGATTGGGATATTCAAATGATTGCCGTCATTCTTAAAGCGACTAAAAAGCCGATCAGTTCAACGGATGGTATGGCACGCGTCGTCGCGACCTCCCCGTACTACCCCGCTTGGGTCGCAACTGCTGAAACTGATCTAACCCGAATGCGCGCAGCAATTGCCGCTAAGGACTTAGAAGCGGTCGGATCCATTGCTGAAACTAACGCAATGCGGATGCACGCCCTTAATTTAAGCGCAGCCCCCGCCTTTAACTACTTCACGGCTGACACGCTTACTGCGATTCAGGCAGTGACAGACTTGCGTGCACACGGGATAAACTGTTATTATACTTTGGATGCTGGCCCGAACGTGAAGATCATCTGTGCGGGTCGCGATACGGCTGTGATTAAGACAGCCCTACAACAATACTTTGCCCCGGAACAACTGATTGTTGCTAAACCGGGACCTGGGATTACAATGACAGAAGCATAAGTTAATTTAGAAATGGCTACGTGAACCGTCTGCGCAGGCCATGAAAGGACATGATGGCATGATTACGGTGAAAGCACCTGGAAAACTTTACATTGCGGGGGAATACGCCGTGGTTGAAAGTGGGTTTCCAGCGATTATCGTGGCGTTAGATCAATTTGTGACCGCTACAATTTCATCCAGTGATACGGTTGGGAGCATTGTTTCCAAGCAGTATCAGGAAAACTCAATCGTCTGGCGCCGTAAGGGAGATGCGATGGTTTTTGACAACCGGGATAACCCGTTTCATTACATTCTCTCTGCAATTAGTCTGACGGAAGCCTACGCCCACGAACTAGGGCGCGAACTAGGCGTCTACCACTTAGGCATCAATAGTGAACTGGATAGTGCGGACGGCAAAAAATACGGGCTGGGTTCATCCGCGGCGGTCACCGTGGCTACGGTCAAAGCGCTTTGTCGCTTCTACCACCTGCCCATGGACAAACCGAAGCTGTTCAAATTAGCCGCAATTGCCCACCTATCCGTACAAGGCAACGGTTCTTTAGGTGACATCGCCGCTAGTGTTTACGGTGGCTGGATCGCCTACCATTCCTTTGATCGGGACTGGTTACACGTTCAAAGAAAACAAACGAGTTTAAGTGAACTGCTGAATATGAACTGGCCAGACTTAAAAATCGACCTGCTCACCCCACCAGCTGATTTACGCTTGATGATTGGGTGGACCGGCTCCCCCGCATCGACCTCTCATTTAGTCGACAAAGTGGCTTTAGTTAAAGCTAAGCAACGGGGGGAATACCAGACCTTCTTACAAGACAGTAAGGCCTGTCTGAAACGAATGATTGCTGGCTTTCAAGCTGGGGATTTACAGGCGATTCAAACCGAAATTCGTTGTAACCGCCACTTATTACAAACTTTAGGGACTTTCAGTCACGTGACCATCGAGACCCCCATCTTAAAAAAAATGATTCACCTTGCTGAAGCTGCGGGTGCCGCCGCTAAAACTTCCGGTGCCGGTGGTGGTGATTGTGGGATTGTCTTAATCGACCGAGCAATCAACCCAGCAAGCTTATTAAAACAATGGGCACACGATGGCATTGAACAGTTGAACTTGACCGTTCATACGGTCAGTGATGACTCAATATCTAACGTATAATCGGTTAGCTACAACTTCTAACTTTAATCACGATTGTCATTAACTAAGATCTAGAAATCCGAAACGAGTCCGGGAAATTCGTCCCGGGCCCTTTTTAAATTGGAGGTGGCCTCTGTGCCGCAAAGTCAACAATCACACCGTAAAGACGAACACGTTTCGCTGGCAGAAAAATATTATCACGGCACACAACCCAACTCATTTGACCAAGTGAAGATTCGCCATGACGCTCTTCCAGAGACTCGGGTCGCAGACGTCACCCTAGCGACAACCGTTGGTCAGTGGCACTGGGAAAGTCCGCTTTATATCGAAGCCATGACTGGTGGCTCGCAACAGACTGGCAAACTTAATACCCGCTTAAGCCAAATTGCAGCGGCGTGCCACCTACCAATTGCCACCGGGTCACAAAGCGTTGCGATTAAAGACCCCGACCTAGCGCCCACATTTGCGACCGTTCGAAAAAACAATCCCGATGGCCTCGTCTTTGGTAATTTAGGTGCGGGCCATTCGCTGACGGCGGCACAAACGGCCGTTGCCATGTTGCAGGCCGACGCCTTGGAACTCCATTTAAACGTTGTTCAAGAAATCGTCATGCCCGAAGGTGACCGTGACTTTCACTGGTTAGCAAACATCGAAAACATCGTTCGTCACTTGGACGTTCCCGTTATCGCTAAGGAAGTTGGGTTTGGCATTTCACGCCCAACGATGACCCAACTCTATCAGGCTGGTGTCCGTTACCTCGATTTGGGTGGTCACGGTGGCACCAACTTCGTGGACATTGAAAACCGACGGCGAGAATCCCGCGACATGGCCTACCTCCATGATTTTGGCTTAACGACCGTTGAATCACTCTTGGCTGTTCAAGAACACCCCGCCGACCTTACCATTCTAGCGACCGGGGGCGTTCGGCAGCCGCTCGACGTCTTAAAAGCGTTAATGCTAGGCGCCGATGCGGTGGGCGTTGCCGGAACCATCCTACACGCCTTATTGCATCATACTAACGAAGAGGTCGAAGCCATGATTAAGGCCTGGCAGGAACAGTTACGCCTGCTGATGGCACTAGTCGGTGCGACCACCGTCACGCAGTTACACACGATGACGGATAAAATAACGTATTCAGCCGATCTTGTTGCGTACAAACAGTCACTAAATTCATAATTTCCTATAAAAACTGCCACTGAAAAAGATCCTTTTCAGTGGCGGTTTTAAGCTTATTGTTATACCCAACTTTCTTTTAATAAGGCAATTTAGTTTACAATTGACTATATTATCATTTTGATTGATACCTCGTTATGATTAAGAAAATCAACGAGGGGGAAATGGCTATGTTAGTCTGTCAAAATTGTGGTCAGCCACTAAAACGGCCGGACCGCGCCTATTTCTTATTGCAAGTCCCACACCGAACACTAGGTGAAATTCGCAGTTTCTTACAAGTCAACGCGGTGGTGTACTGCCCCGACTGCGTGCAAATTGTTCAGACAAAGACTTTCAGCTAGCATCTTTAACGGTCCAGATCAAAAAAGTAATACTTCGGAAAAATATTTTCCAAAGTATTACTTTTTTTACCACTATTAAATCACTTTTAACAATCTATAAACTAGTATTATCCGGCGTCGCGAGAAAACGTAGTCCCTTCGGAAAGAAGTTCTTAACCGTCGAACCGACAATTTTCCCGAAACCAACTGGTAAGCCGTCACAGGTCAAAACACGGAATCCGTTCGTCTTCACCGCCGTTGCCAATTGGAAAGTCTCACCGTGAACGTACTTTTGCCACTGGTCATGATCAATCGCCATTTTAGGTAAGTCAATCGCATCGCTGGCTAAAGCTAAGGCGTAACTAGGTTCAAAGCGCTTCTTTTTAAAGCTGCCTAGTAAGATGCCGGACCGAAAGACTTTGGCCTTGCGCGTTAACGGCATCGCAGCTGGAATACCGTAGAGCTGGTCGCCATGTGCTTGTAATACCAATGGCGGAAAGTGCTTCACGCCCGCCTTATCCAAAAAGTCTTGCCAGAGTTGGCGATTAGCCGGCGTCAATTCATCGCGCACCGTCCGTTTTGACTTTGCGGCCGTTTCACCATGGTACACGAGCTTAGCGATAAAGTGCCCTTCACCACGCATGCGATGTGGGAATAACCGAACTGCTTTGGCTAATTCAGGATTACCATCGGCCCATTCCGGCTTAGCGTCGACCATTCCCGCCGTTTTCGTCAATGGTTCTAGTTCAAACTCGGGATAAGTCTTTAATAACCAAGCCATCATCTGTTCGTCTTCTTCAGGCGCAAACGTACAAGTCGAATAGATCAGGTGACCACCGGGCTTAAGCATTTTGACGGCTTCCGTTAAAATTTCACGTTGCCGGGTAGCACACTCTGCTGGATAATCAGGCGTCCAGTACTGAACGGCGTCCGGGTCTTTACGGAACATTCCTTCACCAGAACACGGTGCGTCCACTAAGATTCGGTCAAAAAAGCCAGAAAATTCTTTTGCCAACGCGTCCGGTGCCGCATTCGTAATGACCGTATTCAACGCGCCGTAACGTTCAACGTTATCACCTAAAGCGGTCACCCGCTTCGGGTTGATCTCGTTTGTCACTAATAGTCCGGTCTGTTTCAAGTAGCTGAGTAAATGGGTCGTTTTTCCCCCGGGCGCCGCACAGAGGTCTAGCACCCGTTCGTTTAGTTCGGGACGAGCAAATTCACCCACGGTCATGGCACTGGGTTCCTGACTATACACGGCACCCGCCAAATGTTCCATGGCATTGCCGTTGACCCGACCGTAGTAGCCGATTGGGCTATATGGAATCTGTTCAGTCATTTTAGCCGTCATGGCGGGCGTCACCGCTTTATTGGGGTTGATTCGAAATCCCTTCTCAACGGTACCGTCAAAAGCGGCCAAAAAAGCTGGGGCTTCGTCACCCAAAAGTTTTTTATATTTACTAATAAATTCTGCTGGTAATTCCACAAAAAGCCCTCCTAGTCACAAAAGTATCCTCAATTAGATTACCACATTTCACCCGCACCGCAAGGATTCAAAGATTCGCAATCATAAGAAATCTATGCTAAATTTAACTAATTAACTGTGGTGAATGAGAGGTTTGATTGATATGGAAAGAAAACTAATTGCGCTAGATTTAGACGGCACTACCTTGAATGCAGATTCTGAGCTCAACGCAGCAACCATCCAAACGATGCAGCGCTTGCAAGCTGCGGGTCACGTTGTTAGCATTATCACTGGTCGATCGTATCAGGGCTCACAAGCCATTTATGATAGCTTACAGCTCGTAAGCCCCATGATTAACTTTAACGGCTCATTGGGCCACCTACCACACCAGTCGTGGGATTCTGAATACCAGTTCACGGTTAACAAGGCCATCGTATTGGCACTGGTGAAATATCGTGAACAGTTAGGCATTAGTGAAATCATTGCTGAAAATAAGAATAGCACCATGACAGCTGGTCAAGACCTCATTGCGGGCAAGTTTTTTCCAGAAATTGCTAACAGTCCCCGGTTAACGCCAGAAACATTGACCCGGAATCCGAATTCACTGGTCTTAATCGTTCAGATGGATCGTCGTACTGCCGTGGTCGATTGGATCAACAAACACTTTGGCGACTTCGTAGACGTTGGTGTTTGGGGCGGCCCCAACGCCATCTTGGAAGTAACGTCTAAAGGCGTTCATAAAGCCAAGGGTGTCGCTTACTTAGCTGATTACTTCAAGATTCCACGTCGCGACATTATCGCGTTCGGGGATGAACATAACGATTTGGAAATGCTGCAATACGCTGGTCTGGGGGTCGCCATGGCCAACGGCACCCCTGCAATTAAAGCGGCGGCCGACGATACGACGGCTTACGATAATGATCAAAACGGGGTTGCCCGCTACCTAAACGATTATTTTGAATTGGCAGAATAACCACCATCATAAAATTAATTAAAATATAAAAAAGAGTGTGAGACAAGACTCAAAAGGCCATTCAGAAATATCAACTATTTCTGAATGGCCTTCCTTATTACTATGGCCGAAACGTGGATCAAAAGGCAATTTGTTCCACGTTTTGTCGTACTCCCTTTTCCGCCCTGCCTAAATTTTACGCCAAGTGGTGTCGCCGCTGGATACTGGCCATGAGGACTAGACCTAGTACAACCACGACCGTAATCATGGCCAGTGTTCCAAAGTGCAAGGTCCGGTCACGCCAGAGCCACCGGACATCCTCCATACGATCGTGAAAATGGGTCGTGGCGGCCAACGCCCCTAATCGATCCTCAAACCACACCAATAAGCTTACCGTTAACGCGATGATCCACTGCCACATGTATTGGTGCTGCCACCAAACCGCAATTAAAATTCGTTTTCTGGTTTTCATCGCCATCACTTCCTCATCTCAGATATGCCGATCTGATACCCTTAATTTAAAATAATTGGTCTAGAAAAGCCTAACAACAAGTTTTATTGCGTTATTTTCCTTATTAACCGGTTCAATGTATTTAGCGACAAGATAATGGCTAACGTCCTTAAAATTCAAAAAAGGCCCTGACAACGTGTTGATTTCACATGTCGTCAGGACCATTTTTGATGACCTCATTCAACTTAGTGATGCCTTTGCCGCCGTCCAAGCCAGTATGCGAGCCCACCGCTAACTACCGCTAAACCACCCGCGAGAGCAAACCAGTACCATTCGGTTGTTGCTGTTTTTTTGCCCAATTTAGTGCGCGTATTATGTTCCTGAGCCCGCACTTTCGATAGCGTAAAGTCTTGGACAAAACGCCAATGACGATCACCACTGGCTAACTGCATTTTCAAAGTATATTTACCAGGAGCTAGGGACTTATCACCGAGACCAATCTCAGAATTGAACCAACTATTAGGCGCCATGGCGCGATTTTTCAAGGCCTGTGAAACGACCTTATGACCAGTCGCCTTTTCAAAAACCTGAGTCTTGATCTCAAGTTCACCAAAAGCAATGGGGGCTAAGTTACGGAGCTTGGCAACGACGACTGGTGCGGCACTAGCATCGTTGGTGATGACTTTCGTACTAGCTAATTGGACCTTGGCAGGCACCGCTTGGTTAGGCTGACACCAAAGTGCAACGGCGGTGGTTACCGCATAGCGGTTGGCCAATTGGAAATTTTGCGCCGTCCGTTTCGTACTAGCCTTGCTAGTTTTAGGATTGGTGACAAAGAGACCACCTAAGATTTCGCCGGTAAAACCACTCTTAGGAATTTTGGTTGCAAACGTGACGGTCTTTCCTTGGTGTGGCGCTAAGTCAACGGTCACCGCTGGCGAAGTCATTTTGGTAAAAGTCGTTTTCGCGGATGGATCAGTGCGATTGGACGGAATGTAAACGATCGTGCCAGAATCCGCGGTCGTCGCATTGACCGGAATGATCTGCAGCTCGCATCGGGTCGTCCCGGGATTGGTCACTGACAGTTTTAACGTTTGGGTACTTCCCGGCGTGACTTTGAGATTGAAGTAGCCATCTTTAGTTGATAATTGATTCTTAGGAAGCAAAGGGGTAACGACAAAGTTTGCAGTCGGTGTTGGATCAGCTTGAACTGGCAGCGGGAATCCGAATGCTTGTACGCCGAATAGGCCTAACATTAATAAACCCCAAATCAGTTTACGCATCGACATCCTGGCCACCTCCAGTCATACTAAGCGTTTCAATTGAGTTAACTTGCTGGTTTGACCGTTACCGGCGCGCTGTCGAGTGCCCAGTACAAAGTTGCGGTATAAGTGCCAGCTGAAATCAAAGGTTGCTTACTGATCAATAAACTGCTGCTGGTTGCCGTCGTTGCGGTGTTACTACCTTCACCGGTGTTGGTGTCCGCATTCCACAAGTTTTCGGGATTGCTGATCCAGCCGCTAGTGACAGTGCCTTGGGATAACAGCAGGTTGACTGGAGCAGCCGTCGCGGTGTTATCTAACGTACCGGCCGTTTCATTCAACGTTAATTTAGCGTCGGTGACGGTATTGGTGCCAGAAGTGAAAGGCCCCATGCCGACCGATAATGACCAACCAGCGTGATTACCACGATAGTCGCTGACGCTTAAGGTGCCAGAGTTATTTCCATCGTAGTTAGTCCCGCTCGTTGTGGTACTGCTGACAACTGGCAACGTTGTGTCAGCGGTTGCAATACTTTTGACCCCAGCACTACCTAATGAAATATTTGGCACTTGATTTAAGGTCAAACTGCCTGGTGAGACGGTGAATTCTGCATTCGAAGCCGCTTCAGCAGAACCAGTCGTGTCAGCAGTATAGCCGCTTGAAACCGTGGTCAAATTGCTCGTCGTGGTTCCAGGACCGGCCGCCATGGCAGCTACGGGGCTCAGTGCTAGTAATGCCAGCGTGACGGTACTACTCAGGCCGGCCATAATTTTTACTGAACGCATGATAATTCCTCCATTCTAATTTATTTTGCGGATGACTTAAGACTAAGCATCGTTCTCGTTCTGTCAGTAACCAGACGATACCATGATTGTACAAAAAAGGTGATATTAAAAATTTTGTTCGGCAACTTTGCATACTAGTAAAAAATCATTCAGAAATAATTGATATTTCTGAATGATCTTTTTGTTTTGTCTCAAATTTAGTGGCCCATCAATGATGACCCTTTTTTTTAGCGTCTCCGCCTTTTAACTGATGGACTTCCGTTTGTAGTTGATCAATTTTTTGCGTGAGCGTTTCAACTTTAATGAGTAACTGTTGTAAATTTTGTTGATCTTCACTATCCGTCATTTGGACGGCTTCACTCGTCTCCTTGGTGAAGAAATCCGTGATTGTACTTGTCAGTAAACCAATAAACCCAATTCCACCAAACATCAAGCCGACCGCAATAATTTTCCCAACTGCCGTATGTGGCGTATCATCCCCATAACCGACCGTCGTCGCCGTCGTGATGGCCCACCAGAGTGAATCCGACAAGCTCTGGTGTTCAAATACGGAAAATAATAACGCACTGAGGACAATAATAGCGATACTGATTGAGAATAAGTAAATAAATCCCGTACTATAAATAAACCGATGGAAATCATGGGTCCACTTGCCATCTAACCCTAGTTTCCAAAACAAATGGTGGTACTGAATCATCCGTGCCAGTCGCCCTAGTCGAAATACCGCAAATATGGGATGCATGGGCACGATTCCCATCAAATCAAAGGCGGAATGAATTAAAAACGTCTTCCGGTCCTTAGACAGCGTCAGCCGAACAAAATAATCGACCACAAAAACGACTAATAGTCCGTTTGAAATCTGTGCCTCCACTCGCCAATTACCGACATGAAAGCTCAGTAAGAGTGCGTTAATGACGGACCAAATCGTGAGAATGGTCACGCTTAAATGATAGCCACCGATCCACCGGCGTTGTTTTGCCTTCATGACACTTACCCCACTTTATAAATTAAAACGAAGATTGAAAAGATTAGAATTATAGTCACGTCGTTGCAATACCTATTATTCCCCAAATTCACTTTTCAACCTTTGGCTAAATAATAATATAAGCCACTCGTTACGTAATAACCCACCATTTAAGCGACCTTTACATTTTCTTATAACCACGTGCCCGCCACGAATAATAGTGGATACAAAATAAAAAATAGTGAGGCGCTCTTAACCGTGGTCATAAACGTCGTCCGCTTATCTTGCACCGCAAAAAATGGTCGCATCCCCCGCCACATAAACGGCAGCAACAAAACGACGCCTAGCGTAATCGCGGGTGCCAGCCCAAGAAGTGCGTTTACGATGGGCCACAAACTCCCGATGACTAAGAACAGTTGAATCAGACGGACTGAACCCTTTTTGCCTAAATAGCAAGCTAAGGTATACCGGTGGTTGCGGATATCTTCGTCCCGGTCCGCCGTGTTATTGGCTAATTGAATGGTAAAGAAAATTAATGTCAACGGTAAGCACAGTAAAAAGGTCGCCCCCACCATCGACCAAGTGACGGGCCGCTGACCGTACGTCGAAACGACAACACACGTCAACTGAATCAAAAACGCGATGGATAGTGCCACGACCGTTTCACATAACGGGGTAGCGTTAATCGGGTGCGGTCCCGCCGTATAAAAAATGCCAATCGTATAACCTAATAATCCTAATAACAAAACCAACCAGCCGGTCCGCATGACTAGCCAGATTCCGGGAACGAGCGAAAGCACGTATAATCCTAGTGCCAAGTAGCCAACACCAGCCACGGGCAAGTTGAGCCGACCGATGGGATTCGTCTTTTGCGCGTAGTCCGTTCGATCCAGGGCGTGCTGGTAATCATAATAATTATCCGAAACATTGACTGCTAAATCAAAAATAAAAACGGCAATCAAGCATAATCCGACATTGATCCAGTTCACCGTACCGAGGTGGTACTGCGCAATCGCCACCCCTAAAATAAACCACATCACGTTTAGCGGTGCGGTATAAATTTCCGTTAATTCATAAAACACACGCCAAGTTAACCACTTTTGCATCCTTTGCCACTCCTAACAGCTTATTACTACCATTATCGTACCCTTTCATAATCGCCTTGCCTACTTTTCGCATCTATCATTTATCGGCTTGGTTCGCTTGGCCAATAACACTTGAATTTTGCTCTATTGGTAGTATCATTCAACCACTTGCCAATACCAAAATTAAGCTACCAAAGGATTGCGAGTAAATTAAAACGTGTGCGGTGGGAATGCCCATCAACACACGTTTTTTCATTCATCCTATTCCGTTTTTTCCGGTACTGCTAACGGGAGATCTAACCGCGTTAAATCCGCGTACGTTTCCCGTTCGACGACTAATTGGCTCTGACCGTCTTCACAGAAGACCACGGCTGGGCGTGGATTACGGTTATAATTGCTAGCCATTGAATAGCCGTACGCCCCGGTATCGAGGACTGCCAAAACATCCCCCGGTTTAGTTGCGGGCAACGCTTGGTCCCAAATCACCATATCACCGGATTCACAATATTTACCGGCAATGGAGGCCACTTGTTCAGTCGGCAACGTTGGGTCTTTAGCCAATACTGCTTCGTATTTAGCTTCATAGAGGGCCGGACGAATATTGTCGCCCATCCCACCATCAACTGCTAAGTATTTCCGAATGCCCGGAATATCTTTAGAGGATCCGAGCGTGTATAACGTCATCCCAGCGGTTGCGACTAATGATCGTCCGGGTTCGATCCAAACTTCTAACATTGGGACGTGGTGTGCCTTTGTCTGGGCCAACGTTTCTTTCAGAATCGCATCGACAAATTCCGTTGGCTGGAGTGGTTGGTCTTCGGACGTATACTTGACCCCAAAGCCCCCACCAACGTTCATGATTTTCGGGTAGAAGCCCAATTCCGTTTGCCAGCGCGCAAAGACACTGACTAACTTATCGACGATCATTTCAAAACCATTTAATTCAAAAATTTGTGACCCGATGTGACAGTGAATCCCGACTAAGTCCAGATATTCAGCTGATAGCGCCTGCTTTACGGCCTGGTCAGCCTGACCACTGTTCAAATCAAACCCAAACTTAGAATCTTCTTGCCCAGTTGAGATGTAATCGTGGGTATGCGCTGAAATTCCCGGTGCAATCCGCAACATGACCGTCGTCATCTGCTGACGAGTAGCCGCTAAATCGGCCAACATCTTTAGTTCATAAAAGTTATCAACCATAATGCAGCCCACGCCAGCGTCCAACGCCATGGTGAGCTCATCAATCGACTTATTGTTACCGTGAAATGACACCTTTTCCATTGGAAACCCGGCGCGTTGGGCGGTATACAATTCACCACCGGAAACGACGTCACAATGAATGCTTTCTTGCGCAATCAACTGATACATCGCAACGGTAGCGAAAGCCTTACTGGCATAACTAATCTGATACTTAACTTGATTCGTTTCAAATACTTCTTTAAAAGCCGCAATCTCGTCCCGAATCGCACCAGTATCATAGACGTATAACGGCGTTTGATACTGCTTAGCTAAGGCTAAAGTATCAACACCGCCAACGGTCAAATGGTGGGCCGCATTCAGGGCGTCAGCACTAATTTGTTCGTTCACGATCTAACCCCTTCTCAACGTGCATTTGTTTCAAAAAAACCGGCCGATGATTCGGGCCGGTTTCACAATAAAAAGCCTACTTAGCTTCTTCGTCGCTCTTTAAAACACCGCCAACACTGTAACGGTTTTTTTGCATTTCACTTAAAATAACGTGAATATGTTCGGCCGGTGCACCGGTATTCTTGCTAACAGCATCGGTAACATCTTTCACTAAGTTCTTTAATTGTTCTTGTGAACGACCGGCAATTAGATCAATGTGTACGATTGGCATTGGGTTCACACTCCTCTTATTATTCTTACAGAAACTAATCTTACTTTAATTTTACGGTTTTTGCAAACTTTCTCGCTGAGCCGCTTGTTCCCGTTCACTCATGAATAATCCGGACGTATCGACGGTGTTTAAAATGTCGATAAACGCGTGCTCATCGTTCGTCTGAACGGCCCGCTGTAGCGCGTATAATTCGTAGCGACTTAGGACCACTAATAACGTTGCGTTCGGTTGGCCCGAGTAAGCACCCTTAGAGCCAATAATCGTGACCCCACGCAAAATAGCGTGCTGAATAGATTTGGCCACCTCATCCGGATGCCCCGTCACAATAATCGCCGTCAATTTTTGGTGTCGCGTATGAATCAAATCGACAAGTTTAGTTGACGCATAAATGGCGATAATCGTGAATAAAGCGTTTTGCCAGCTAAATAGCAGGCCTGACATCACGATAATCAGTAGGTTGGTGAGAAACATCAGACTGCCGACCGTCCGCCCAGTCACGCGTTCTAGCACCAACACGATAATGTCGAAACCACCAGTTGAAAAACCGTAGCGCATCGTAATCCCGATACCGATTCCCGTTAAAATTCCGCCAAATAACGCTCCGAGTAGCGCGTTATGGGCAACGTTAACCACGGGAACAATCACCGCCGCCATTGACGTTAGAAACGCCGTGGCGAAGCTCATAATCGTGAACAAGTGTCCTAACTTGAACCACCCTAATAACGCAATTGGAATGTTAAAAATCAGAATGTACCAACCGGTATTGATGTGAATCCCCATTGGTTGGCCGAGGGAATACAGTAACTGAGCAATCCCGTTCACACCACCACTAAAGGTATTTGCCGGAATTAAAAATTCATTCAGTGCGACGGCGGAAATAATTGCCGATGCTAGCATTATCACGAGTTGCCATGCAAAAGCCAACCGGGGATTAGAAATATGCGCCATAACTAGACCTTCTTTATATGTATTTTAAGCCGTCCTTATTATAACTAAAAAATACGCATTGATTCGCAAAAATGCTAAAATTAAATCAGTAAAGTTAACTATTATAGAAAGAAGGAAGTTTATGCTGACCCATCAGTTTAATCCTTATTCTGCTTGTACGAGCATCCTCGTTGGTAAAAACGCCAGCGCGGACGGCTCCACTATGATTGGTCGTAACGAGGACTCCCGGTCCGCTTGGGCAAAAAAGTTCGTCGTTCATCCCCATACTGAATTTGAGACGCCCCAAGTCTTCAAATCAAATGACGAAGACCACCCGTTTACGATGACCTTGCCAACCATTCGGGCCAAATATACGGCGACCCCCGAATGGACGCCTAAATACGGTTTATTTGAAGAAGACGGGATCAATGAATACGGGGTCGCCATGAGTGCGACTGAAAGTGCCTACTGTAACGCCCGGGTTTTGGCCGCTGATCCTTACGTCAAAGACGGGATTGGCGAAGAGGCCATGGTCACCGTGACCTTGCCATATATCCACTCCGCACGTGAAGGTGTTGAACACCTCGGTCGCATTGTTGAAGAACACGGAACCTATGAAACCAACGGAATTTTATTTAGCGACGCTGACGAAGTCTGGTACATGGAAACGGGGGCTGGTCATTATTGGGTCGCTCAGCGCATTCCGGACGACGCTTACGCCGTCGTGGCCAACCAGTTAGCCATTCAAGAAATTGATTTGGCAGACCATGACAACTTCTTGTATGCTAAGGGAATCCGCAATTTTGTATTAGACAATCAATTAGCTTCAATGGACAACGGGCTAAACTTCCGCGAAGTTTTCGGGACGGCCGACCTCTCTGACCTTCATTACAATACGCCCCGCGTTTGGTACGGGCAAAAGTACTTCACACCGGACGTGCCACAAGAACCAGAGTCGTTTACCTTACCATTCATCCAACGGGCAAGTGGTCTGATTCACATCGATCAGGTGCAACACTACTTAGCTTCCCATTATGAAGGCACACCGTTCGATCCGGTTGGTAGTGGTACGGCAGCGGAAAAGCACACTTACCGGCCAATCAGCCTCGCAAAGACGCAAGAATCACACGTCTTACAAATTCGCGAGGACTTGCCTAAAGAAACTTGTGGCATACACTGGTTAGCCATGGGCGTTGCTGCTGAAAGTGTCTACGTCCCATTTTACGCCGGGGCTAGCGACACCCCCGCAGCGTACCAAGTGGCAACTGAAAAGTACGACCCAACTTCCGCCTACTGGATTTTTAAGCACGTTGGCGTACTCGTTGATGCCCACTACCACGAACTTCATGGCGACATGCAAGCTGCGCAAAAGGAATTGGCAATTGCACTCGGTCACCACCTAATTGTGACCGATCATGAAATCGCGTCACTCACTGGCGACGCTTTAACGGCTAAATTAACACAAGCCAACCAGGAAGCCGCCGATATGGCGATTCAAGCAATGCAAACTTTAACCGCGGATTTAATTACTAAGAGTACCGATATGTCACCACTCAATTATCAAACCGATTTAAACTTATAATTCAACGACTAATCGCAAAAACCGTTCAGAAATTTTAAATATTTCTGAACGGTTTTTTGCTAATTTTTTCAAAAAAACCTTGTCTTAGCGTTACTCGAAGGTGCTAACCTAGTAAAGTAACCTTGAAACAGAAAGTGAGCGATCATATGAACACCCCTATTTTAAATAAAATCAATCAACCGGCTGACCTGAAAACATTGTCACTGGCCGAGTTAACAGAATTAGCGACTGAAATTCGCCACGTTTTACTCACCAAAGTGAGCCAAACTGGCGGTCACGTTGGCCCTAACCTGGGCGTCGTTGAGTTGACCATTGCTTTTCACACGATCTTCAATTCGCCAATCGATAAAGTCGTCTGGGACGTTTCACACCAGGCCTACACCCATAAAATTTTGACTGGTCGTAAAGAAGCCTGGCTTGACCCGGACCACTACGACGATGTCAGTGGCTATACGTCACCAGAAGAAAGTCCCCATGATTACTTCAACATCGGGCATACTTCTACTTCGATTGCACTCGCAACGGGGATGGCCAGTGCTCGGGATTTACAAAACAAATCCGGCAACGTCATGGCCGTCATCGGTGACGGTTCATTGTCCGGTGGTTTGGCCTTAGAAGGCTTAAACATCGCGGCAACGCTGCATTCCAACTTGATTATCTTAGTCAACGATAACGGGATGGCAATCGCGGAAGATCACGGTGGCTTATACCGTAATCTAAAGGAACTTCGTGACACCCAGGGTCAGAGTGAAAATAATTTGTTCAAAGCCATGGGATTGGACTACCGCTACGTCGATAACGGCAACGACCTTGCTAGCATGCTGGATGCCTTTAAAGCCATCAAAGATATCGATCACCCCATCGTCCTTCACGTTCACACCGAAAAGGGCCACGGTTACGCTCCCGCCATTGAAAATAAGGAAGCCTTCCACTGGCACGTTCCGTTTGACCTAAAAACGGGGATTACATTACACCCCGCAACTGGTGAAAGTTATAACGATACCATCCACAGCGTGCTCGAAGATGAATTAACGACTCACCATACACCGCTGACGGCCATTACGGCGGCCATCCCTGGTGGTTACGACTTAAAGCGTTTCGGCAAACGTCATCCTAACCGTTACTTTGACGTGGGAATTGCTGAACAAGAGTCAATCACTTTTGCAGCGGGCCAAGCCCAACAAGGCTTGCGGCCAATCGTCTTTCATTCTGGCACGTTCCTTCAACGGGCTTACGATCAATTGTCACACGACCTAGGAATCAACCAGTTACCCGTTACAATCATGGTTTCGGGTGGTCGTATCAGTGCTGGCGATCCTACCCATCAAGGAATTTTTGATATTGCAATGCTCAGCAACATTCCTAACTTGACCTACTTAGCACCAACTACCAAGGAAGAGTTAGCTGCAATGATGCGCTGGTCACTCCATCAAACGACCGGTCCCGTGGCAATCCGCGTACCTAGTAACGGGGTGCATTCGGCACCATTAGCACCAGACTTTGATGTTCATCAAATGCACACCTTACACGCAGGTAAAGACGTGGCCATTATTGGTGTGGGTAGTTTGTTGCCATTGGCTGAACAAGTCCAGCAACAATTACTAGAACACCAGGTTGACGCGACGGTCATTGATCCACGCGACATTTCAGAACTTGATACGGCAACCTTAAACCGGTTAAATGAAACCCACAAACTAGTCGTAACGTTAGAAGAAGCTAGTCTAAGTGGCGGCTTTGGTGAAAAAGTGAGCCGCTACTATGGTGATACTGCCATGCGCGTGATTAACCTTGGTGCTGCCAAGCGGTTTAACGACCGTGAGACGACCGCAGCACTCTGGCACGAATTCAAACTCACCCCTGAACAAGTGGTGACCGAAATCACGACCCATTTGAACTAATTTTTGACAATCTTATGAACACTCAAAAAGCCATCCAGAAATCAACTGCTATTTCTGGATGGCTTTCCTTATTACTATGGTCGAAACGTGTGACAAAAGGCAATTTGTTCCGCTAATTGGTTTGGACAATGACCGTACAAAAATTTGTAATCGAAATTCGGTTTGAACGGGTGTATGGTCAGTGCGATTATTTTAGTCTTGATGGGAGGTTTTGGGTGATGAAACGTTTCAATAACTTGTGGGTGACAATTGTGATTGGCTGCTTTGTGAACTTGCTGATTGGGTTAGCACATTGGTCCGGACTCGTGACCAGTCAAAAATTTGCCTACCTCAACTTAGGTGTCAGCGCTGCCATGATTCTCTTAGTCATCATTAGTAGTCTCAAAACGCGTCCCTTGCGACAACTACCCGCTGGCATCCGAGAACGCCTAATGTCGGCGTACATTGCCGCCATTTTTATCGCACTGCTGACCGAATGGCACTAGCAATTAATGGGGCTGCACCACTGTCTTTTAAAAAAAGTTTAGCAATATTAACAATTTCCGACTATCCTAGAGAGGTACCGATGAAAAATGGAGGCTTCTCAAGATGGAATTTAACGTAACACGTGATGGCTTAACTTTAGCTGGTATTTATGAACCCGCACCCCAACCTAATGGCACGATTGCCATCCTCATGCATGGTTTTATGAGCGACCGGGGTTATACGGACACGGCCTTACTAGTCCAACTCGCGCAATCCTTACGCAAGATTGGCGTGGGTACGGTGCGTTTTGATTTTAACGGTCTCGGCCACAGTGACGGGAATTTCACCGACATGACCGTACTCAGTGAAATTGCTGACGCCCAAGCTGTCTTAACAGCCGTTCAGACCCGAATCGCACCCAAGCAAATCGACCTACTGGGCCATTCTCAAGGCGGTGTTGTCAGCAGCATGTTAGCCGGTTACTATCCCGACTTGATTCACAAATTAGTTCTCATGGCACCCGCTGCGACCCTCAAAGACGATGCAATTGCCGGGCACACCCGCGGTCTCACTTACGATCCGCATCACATTCCTGCACAACTACCAATGGATAACGGCAAGGTCTTGGGCGGATTTTACCTTCGCACGGCGCAATTGCTCCCCATCTACGAAACCGCACAGAATTACACTGGTCCCGTTTGCTTGATTCACGGAGACGCCGATAATATCGTTTCCAACCAAGCTTCACAACGATACGACAACGTCTATCAAAACAGTACCTTCCACCTCATCCCCGGTGCCAGCCACCGTTTAGACGGTGCTGCTCGGAAAACGGTGCTCCAGTTAGCAACTGACTTTATTTCAGATTAACAAATTTTGATAACATCACAAAAACGCCATGTCGCTGATAAGATTGCGACATGGCGCTTTTTTATGAGTTAGAATCGTCGTTTAGACTATCCAAAATACCCAATTGTATTTTCAGACCACAACTATTTTCTTTCCTCATAACTATACTGCCATTCACTATTCAACATAACTAAGCAAGCATCGGCCTTTAAAAAAATCATGGCATTAACCTTATTCTACGCATCCGGTGCAAGTCCCATGGCACCCCACGCTTTAACCGAGCAAAACTAGCTATATCAATAATTTCATCAAAAAAGTGGTCAAAATCAACGCTGATTTTGACCACTTTTTATTAGTCTCGCTTATTTAATTAATGCAAAGCCACCGGTCCAGCCAATCTTTTCTTTAGCTGCCAAGGTCATTTGCAAGAAGCCTAAGCTTTCCATTTCACGTGCCCGTTTCAAGGAACCGGCATCGACGAAAGCCACCCCGCTATCAGTCAACGCATCCGCTAAAGTCGCCTTGGCGTCTTCCGCGTCACTCGCTGCCATGACGGTTGTTTGATTGTCACCAACTTTACGACTTTGTAAAGTTGCGGCGAAGGTCGTGTTAAACGCCTTAACGACCTTTGCGTCTGGTAATAACTGGGCAATCTGCGCTGCCGCCGAACTATCCGCTGGAACGACCAATTCATCCCAAGTCTCAAAGTTCAATGGGTTAGTAATATCCACGACAATTTTACCCGCTAATACGGCTTGGTTAGCCTTTGCAATGCTAATTGCGGCGGGATAAGGAACTGCTAATACCACAATTTCACCTAAATCCGTCACTGCATCGTGATGTCCCAAATAGGTGACTTGGTTACCACCTTGTTTGAAAACATCCCCAATCGCTTGACCCATATTGCCTTGACCAAAAATCGTTATTTTTGCCATATAGACAGACCTCCTAATAAATTATGTTATTTTCAACATACGGGATTTAATTAAAAAGGTCAACTAATTAGCTCAACGATAGCTGTATCTATCGACATGTCTGAAATTAGTGCTTTTATATTTTTAAAAAATTAGCTTAGCGTTATCGTGGACGGCGTGATGATTGCACGTAACCAGCCGCTTTAGCCGCCGCCTCATTATCAAAAGGAACGGCATGTCGTGGCCGAAAGCCGCGGTAATTTTGAGCTGGTGTGTAATATAGCTTGGTGCGCGGATTCCCCCAAATTCGTGGATCACCAGCCGTGGACACCTTATGATCTGGAACCCCGTTAGTATGGGGCTGTACTTGGCCAGAATCACCTTGAGATTGACCAGGATTCTGGCGTGGTGCTGGTGTAACTGCACTAGAAGACGCGGTCGTTACACTGGTACTTGGTTGACTAGCCGAACTACTTTCAGCGGTAGCCTGACTTTCAGATGAGGCACTGGTCGATGAAGAACTAGTCTCCGTCTCATCTTCTGAAGAACTCGTCGCCTTTTCGTCCGTTGAAGAACTGGTTTCCGCTTCATCTTCTGAAGAGCTCGGCACCTTATCATTCTCTGATGAACTACTTGCTTCATCTTCCTCTGATTCACTCGCTGACCGTTCGACCTGTGAAGACGACGTTTCATCCGTTGTAGCCGTTATTTCACCACTACTGCACCCCACCAAAACGGTCCCCATCATGACCAACAATAGCCCTAAGCTAACTGACTTTACTCGTTTCAAACAAAATCTCCCCCAACAATGAACTTTCATGATTTTATCACAGTGATTATTAGTTACGCATTTACTGCCGATTTCATTTTTATTTTTGAGAAAACTGCAATTAACTTTGTGTAATATTTAGTTGCGTGATACAGCCATCTTTTTGAGTGACAACTATACCATCAATATTGATTCTTATGACACGTCCCACCGACTCAATTCACAAATTGTTTTCACCACATGGACAGTGATATCACGTATTATTGTATACAGCATCTATTTTTAATGTTCAACATATCAAATGCTTTATATTTCACATTAGCATTTGTTGTACACCGGTCATTATCCATATTATAATTTAATTGATTTTAAATCGTTAACTAAACTGACTAACCAGCTAAAGGAGAACGCCCCCATGCTTACAAAACGGCATCCCGGCCCCCAGTGGACTGGCCTTGGCCTCGTACTTTTAAGTGCCGGCGCCATTACACTCACTGCTCAATCAGCCCAAGCCACCACTTTTACAGCCCCACTATCACTAGCCAATTCAGTCACGCAGTCCCAGCCAATAGATTCACTACCAGCGCCAGCGACCTTACTTGACCTAACCACACCGGCGACTAAGGAAGACCCAATCACGGGTCAATTTGGCACCAGTAATTGGTCACTACAAGACGATACGCTGACTATTGAAACTGGTGACTTTGCGAATAATGCGGTCAACAGTTCTCCCTGGACTGACTACCGCTCCCTGATTACTAAAATTGAAATCACGGGCCCAGTGACCCTCAATACGACGGCCAACTCGCTGTTTGCGAATTTTCCTAAACTGACCCAAATTGATGGTCTCGAAAAAGTTGATGCCAGCAAGACGACCGACATGTCCAACCTTTTTGCGTACAACCCTAACTTAGAAAGCGTCCCCGGCATCGAGTACTGGAATACGGGCAACGTCAAAAACATTTCCTACCTCTTCATGACGACCGGCTTAACTGGCACGCTGGACCTCAGTCATTGGGACATTAGTTCACTGACTAGAACCACGCTGGCGTTTGCACGTACCGGAACATCCCAGTTTAAACGGCTCGATTTGTCCGGATGGGATTTTAAAAGCCCCAAGGCCTCCCTAGCCCTATTTCTCCAAGAACTAGCGGACATCGACCTTGATACTTCCGACTGGAAAAATACCAGTAACATCTCAGACATGCAATACATGTTCTACTATTCAAGGGTGTCCAAGGTTGATATTTCTTCGTTTGACATGCGCCACTTGCCCACTTCCACGGATGGCACCCGGAAAATGTTTTCGAACAACGAGAACCTCAAAGAACTTAAACTCGGTCCATATTCCAAATTGACTGGAACCAATCTCACCCAGGTTCCGAATGACAATAAATATACGGGCTACTGGCAAAATATCGGCAGCGGAACGACGCGTCAACCTAAGGGCGACCTAGTGTTAACGACCAATCAACTGGTCGCCCGCTACGACGGAATTCAGACCCCCGCAACGGATACGTTCGTTTGGCAACGTCACACTGGGGAACCGGTGACGGTGAACTACGTCGATCAGGCCGATCCTAGCCAAGTCATTCACCCAACGGACTCACTTACGGGTGCAATCGATGATCCATTTACGGTCACCCCGCCCACAATTGACGGCTACACTTATCGCAACACGCAAGGTAACGTAGCATTAACTGGGACGTTTAGCACGACTGCTCAGGACATCACCTTACTGTACACTAAACAGGCTCAGGTCACAGTGAACTACCTGGATGAAGCGGGCAACGTGATTGCGCCGGCCCAGAAAAAGACCGGTGACGTGGGAACCACGTATACGATTGATCAACTTGACATCCCCGGTTATGACTACGTCGCGGGTGACCTTCAAGGAACCTTTACGGAAGCCCCACAAACCGTGAACTTAACCTACCGTGCCATCCCAACTGAAGGCAGTATTACAGTTAATTATTTAGACGATGAAGGTCACACGCTTGAAAAGCCAACGACCATGACGGGCAAAATTGGTAGCGCCTACACCATCACGCCACCGGCAATTAATGGTTACACGTACCAATCGGGACAATTATCCGGAACATTTACAGCCACTAATCAATCGGTCACACTGATTTACCAAAAAGACGTTGTTCATGGCACCGTGACCGTCCGCTACGTTGATGAACAAGATCATGTGCTTGCCGAGCCAACAACGCTGACCGGCCCCGTTGACAGTGAATACACCATTGAAAAAGCAGCCATCCCGGGCTACACCTTCTTGACTGGTGAATTAACTGGTAACTTCACGACGACCGACAAGACGGTCACACTGACCTACCGCAAAGACCCGCTCGCACAGGGAACGGTCACCATCAATTATCAAGATGATCAGGGTAAGACACTTGCGCCATCGCAGACGTTATCGGGAGACGTGGATACCCCGTTTGCCGTTAGCCAGCTAACAATTGACGGCTACACTTACCAACACGCTGACGGTCCGCTAACCGGTGTATTTACTAAAGCGCCTCAGACCGTGACCTTGATTTATCAAGCAACCCCGGAACCTCAAGGCCAAGTTAACGTCAAATATCAGACAAGCGACGGACAAACCCTGGCTGACGACACCCAACTCACCGGGACGATTGGTTCGGCGTACACCATTACGCCACCGACCTTTACAAACTATCACTTTCAACATGCAAGTGACCAGTTAACGGGGACGTTTAGCGCAACGACACCGACCATTACCTTGATTTACCAAAAGGATGCCGTTGCCAACGGACAAGTCACCGTTAATTATTTAGATATGGACGGGCAACCGATTGCACCAAAGACGACTTTAACGGGCGCAATTGATACGGCCTACACGACTACCATTAAGCAAATTGCGGGTTACAAGTATATCAAAACGACGGGTGCCCCCACCGGAACGTTTACAGCTGAGACGCAAACGGTCAACTATTACTATCAACCAGCAACAACCGAGGTCGATCAGCGTCAACTGACTGGCCAGGACTTTTCGATGGTGGTGAATGGCCCAACCCCAACGGCTGACGATTTTAAAGCCAGCGCACAGGACAGAAATGGGCAGCCATTACCGGTTGAAGTGGATCTCACTCAAGCACAGCTTGACCAAGTCGGCACTTACCTGGTCACGTTGCGGACCAGTGATGGTCAAACGTTAATCGTTCACTTGCACGTACGGGCGGCTCCCGACGGTGGTGACAACGGAGACGGCGACAATGGCGACGGCAATTCCACGAAGCCACCGGTTCTTCCAACTGACCTAGCGGGTGAACCGGACTTAGTTAAGCCTGACCAACCAGGTATTTCAAAAACTGAAGTTCCGAAAACAACGATCCCACTACCCACGTCGCCAATTGAAACGGCAACGACGGAGCGGGCTCAGGTAAAGTCAACAAGAGACAAGGTCCTCCCCGCAACTAGCGAGCAACGATCTCGTTGGGTCGCAGTTACGGGTTTAATCGGATTACTCGGACTAGGGATTGCTTTATTTAAACGTTTTAAATCATAGGTCAGTTACATGATGCTTTATCAAAAATTGGGTGTTGATGACAAGCTATCAACACCCAATTTTATCGAATCAAAGCCTTTTTTATACCCCATTTATTACAATTGCGAATAATGTACATTGGTCAACATTCATAATATACTATGATTTAATTGTTAACCGCATTTACTAAATTAAAAGGAGTAAAATTTATGGTTACCAACCAACTATCCAGAACTCGTTGGAAAACAGTCAGTCTCGTCGTTTTAAGTTTCAGCACAATAACAGCGCTTTCTCAATTATCAGTTCACGCATCCTCACCTGATCCTTTTTCTTCATTGACGCAATCATCCACGCCAGTGACACCCTTGGCCACTCAGAATCTGACGTCCTTAGCCTTGACCACAACGACCAGTGAACCAATCACGGGAACGTTTGGTTCCAGCGCCTGGTCATTGCAAGACGGTACCCTGACGATTGGCCCCGGTGACTTTGCAAACAACACGACCGACAAGTCGCCGTGGAAAGCTTACAACGCCTCAATTACTAAGATTGAAATCACCGGACCAGTTACGTTTAACACCGCAGCTGCGGGACTCTTTGCTGGCTTGAGCAACCTAACTCAGATTGATGGCCTGGATCAAGTCGATACCAGTCGGACGACGAACCTTAACGATCTATTTTACGCAGACTCACAATTAATGGATTTGACCGGTGTCGAACACTGGGATACCAGTAAAGTTAAGACCATCGATCGAACCTTCTTCGCAACCGCGTTAGTCGGGACCCTTGACCTCAGTCACTGGGACGTCGGTTCGTTAACTAGTAGCTCCATGACATTCTGTCGTGCGGGTGCCTTCGATGACAATAGTCAGCGTTTATTTAAACTATTAAATTTATCTGGGTGGGATTTTCAGGCGCCCAAAGTTAGCCTAGCTACCTTTGGTTATCAATTGCAAGCGCTATCAATTGACACTTCCGATTGGCAAAACACTAGCCATATCACCAATATGGAGAGCATGTTCACCCTGGCTGGTATCAACAACATTGATATCTCCTCTTTTGACATGCGCAATTTAAGCACTTCTTACGGTGGGACTTGGCGAATGTTTAACAGTGCCATGCTACTTAAAGAAATTAAACTGGGCCCCAATTCCAAGCTTGCTGGCACCGGTCTGCGCTCAGTTTCTGAGACCAATAAATATACGGGCTATTGGCAAAACATCGGCACGGGAACGGCTAGTCAGCCAAATGGGGACCAGGTTTTAACGACTGACCAATTGGTATCGATCTACGATGGGAACAGCACCCCCGCGGTTGACACCTTCGTTTGGCAACCTAAAGCCGCTGAGCCAGTAACGGTCAACTATGTCGATCAGGATGACCCGACTCACCCAATCAAGTCAGCCACCACGATTACGGGTGCAATCGACGATCCGTTCACCATAACGCCACCGGACATTGCGGGCTACACTTATCAGGGCACTCAAGATGACGTGCCACTTACGGGTACCATCAGTGGCACCGCACAGACCATTACGCTCAATTATGCCAAACAGGGACAAGTGACCGTCAATTATCAAGATGAAGCGGGCACAACCATTGCGCCATCAAAGACAATGACGGGCGACTTAGGAACCAGCTACGAGATTGAGCCACAAGCCATTGACGGCTACAATTACTTATCCGGTAACTTAACTGGCACGTTCACTAGCAGCGACCAGACCGTCACGTTGACTTACCGCAAAATTCCAACCGAGGGTAGTATTACTGTAAACTATCTTGATTCCGACGGTCACGTTCTAGCTAAGCCGACAACCATGATGGGCAAACTCGGTAGCGCCTATACTATCGAACCATTAACCATTGACGGCTATACTTTTGAATCGGGCCAACTGACCGGAACTTATACAACGACTAGTCAATCTGTCAATCTCATTTATCGCAAACAAGTTGCTCAAGGAACGGTCACCGTGAACTACGTTGATGAACAAGGCAAACAATTGGCCGAATCCACGACGATGACCGGACCAGTCGCAACCGATTACACAATTGAAAAGAAAGCCATTGACGGCTATACCTTCCTTCAAGGTGACCTGACCGGACAATTTACGACGACCGCTAAGACCGTTACCCTAACTTACCGCAAGGATGCCGTGGCCCAGGGAAAAGTTACCGTCAGCTACTTGGATGATCAGGGTAAAACGTTGGCTCCCGCGACCAGTTTAACTGGCGATGTCGACACGCCCTACGTCGTTAGCCAACCAAACATTGCGGGTTACACGTATCACCATGCTGAAGGCAACTTAACTGGTACCTTTGCCAAAGACGATCAAGCCGTCACGTTGATTTACCACGCCACCGAGGAAAAGCAAGGGCAAGTCATCGTTAAGTACCAAACTACCGATGGTCAAACCCTGGCACCCGATACTGAATTGACCGGAACCATTGCGGCCACTTATACCATTACGCCACCGACGTTTAAGGATTACCAATACCAGCACGCTGATGGCGGCCTGACCGGACAGTTTAGTGAAAAATCAGCCACTGTTACACTAACGTACGCTAAGCAAGCTGCTAAATTAGGACAAGTAATCGTCAACTATTTGGATTTAGACGGCCACACCTTAGCACCTCAAGATACGCTGACTGGCCCATTAGAGACGGCGTACACCACTGCCGTTAAAGCAATTGCCGGCTATACCCACGTTAAAACAACGGGTGCCGCTACCGGAACGTTCAACGAACAGGCTCAGACTGTCAGTTACTTTTACCAGCAACAGACTCCTGACAAGGATCACCGGAAATTAACCGGGCAGGACTTTACGATGGTCGTGGACGGCCCAGCACCGACGGCCAGTGATTTCAAAGCCGTGGCGCAGGATAAACATGGTCAAGCTTTGAGTGTGCGCGTCGACCTTAGTCAAACTAATCGTCATAAAGTTGGCACCTATCCCGTTACTTTGAGTACCACCGATGGCCAAACCTTACTCGTTCGCTTGCACGTGCAAGCGGCTCCCGATAGTGGTGATAACGGTGATGGCGACGGCAATTCGACTGAGCCTCCAGTCCTCCCCACAGACCCATCCGGTGAGCCGGACTTGGTTAAACCCGACCAGCCTGGTACACCATCTAAGAAGCCAGAAACAACCAAGCCCCTACCAACGTCACCAATTAAAACGGTGACGACGGCAAAGGTTCAAACAAAGTCAACAACTGATAAAGCCCTCCCAGCAACTAACGAATCCCGCACTCGTTGGATTGCCGTTGCTGGCCTACTAGGATTAATTGGTTTAGGCGTCAAGTTTTTCAAACGTTTTTAATTAATCATAAATAAAGTACCGCCATCCCCTTAATGTTCACCTCAAGGGGATGGCGGTACTTTATTTGGAACAAAAGCACTCGAAAGTGTTTACAAGGCCTAGTATACTGAAGGTACTAGCTAGTATTTAGATGTCTGTGACCAACGTAATTTGCTATAGTCCCTTAACAAATTCGCCAATCCGGATTTGTTAAGATGGGTATTCGACGTTAACTGGAATTTTAGCTAAATAATTTAGCCTTAGTAAGGTGGTAAGTTTCCATGATCAAGCGTAAGCATTGGTTGAAATCGATAATTGCGGTACTAGGTATTTTCATTGTAACAACTTTAATACTCGCAACGTCACCTATAAATGCAATCAAAATGAACATGTTAATAAATGGACAATTTCGGACAGTCATGAAGGTAAACCCTAAAGTATCCACAACACCAACCAGTTCTCTTAGAGCCGGCGGAAAGCAGTATGATATTAGTCCCTATCATTTTCAAGCTAATGGCTTTGTGGCAAATAGTTTCAACGTATACAAAGTCTTATTCTTTTATTATGCAAGTCCCGCTCCTGACCCGGTTTAAGCATAAATATAATTCTTTCTAGCAAAAGAATTCCTTAGATTAAGAATTGCCTTCTTACAGTAAAATAGTGGCTCACCGACAACGATCATTCGTCGGTGAGTCGCTTTCTTTAATCTCTAAATCAATTATTTTAAGCTTCAACAACCTAATCCGCTCAACCCAACCCCTTTTATTATTGAGACCGTTTCCTTGATAAACTTAGACGTTGAACTTGATTCACAATACGAAATGCCAACGTCTAAAGAGAATTGATCGATCGGTAATTTTAGCCCGTTGATGTCCCCAATTTTGGGAAGATTCTCAATAATCTGTTTCATCGTAATTGTATACCCACCCCCGTTTGCAGCGAGTAAAGTTGCTAACATCGTATTTTGAACTTCCACGACGTTTCTAACCCGAACCCCGTTATCCTTTAAAAAATGATCAATCATTTCTTGGAACCGTGACTCTTGTGAAATGGTTATGAAGGGCGCGCCATTCAGGATTTTAATGTCATCACTCACGCTATCTCGGTATAAGTGACCCCGCTTAAATAATTTAGAATACTCTGGAATCACTAAATACAGTGGAATCCGCCCTAAACTTGAACTATTAATTTTTTCATTGTAAATAACCTTTCCAATAAAAATATCAATTTTTCCAGATGGTAGGTCACGTTCAGCAATACTCGTCGTTTCTTCAACGATCTTGATGTGTAGCGCCGGAAAATGGCGTTGAATTTTAAACAACAACCGTGGCATCCAAAAATTAGCAAACCCGGGGTACACGGCTATGGTCAATGAACCACCCTGATGCTCCGAAAGTTGTTGCATTTCTGATTGCATTTTCCGATCAATCAAAACTTCTTCTTGTAAGTATGCTAAAACCCGGGTCCCAGCATACGTCAGACTAATCGGCGTTAAGTTTCGATTAACAAGTTTAGTGCCAAAATTGGTTTCGGTTTCTGTTAGTAGACGACTAATGTAGGGCTGACTGACGTAGCACGCCTGCGAAACTTGCGTAATCGTTGAATACTTCGTAACGCCTTCCAAAATATCTTTTAATTTATCATTCATCGCACTCAATATTAGGCCCCTTTCTATAACTAATCAGTTATAGCCATATGCCGATAAGTACTTTTACTTTAACAGAAAACGGTTTCATAATGAAGGAGAACTAATTAGGAACGCTCAATTTAACAAGACTTGTTAATAATAACACAAAGGCTGGTGAAGTAATGAAACTCATTGGTATAACAGGGACTAATGCTGACTATTCATTCAATCGCTTTCTACTAAAATACATGCAAAGTATTTTTAGCGACCGGGCAAAAATCGATCTCGTTGAAATCGATCAATTACCGCTTTTTAATGAAAACAATTGTCATAACGTCCCAGCATCTGTCAAAGAAATCTCACAACAAATCAACGATGCTGACGGTGTCATTATCGCAACTTCAGAATACGATCACGCAATTCCAGCTGCCTTAAAAAGTATGATTGAATGGCTATCATGTACTAGTCATCCCTTTAAAGACAAACCCGTCATGGTCGTTGGCGCATCTTATGGCAGTCAGGGAACCTCACGTGCCCAAACTAATTTAAAACAGATTTTGGACTCACCCGGTGTTAACGCGCTAGTACTTCCAGGTAATGAATTTTTATTAGGAAACTGTCGGGATGAATTTGATGCCAATCACAAGTTAAAAAATAAACAAACTATCACATTCTTAACGGAATGTTTCGATAACTATCTAGATTTCATTCATAAAATGGTCCCAGATTTAACTGAGGAGGATACTGAAATGAACTATGTCGATAAAATCACTTGGAGTACAACCTATGACACATTAGTACTCGGATTTGGTGGTGCTGGCGCTACCGCAGCCCGCCACGCAGCGGACAGTGGTGCCAAAGTATTATTAGTTGATGCCGCACCCGCTGGTCACGAAGGTGGTAACACCCGCTACGCTGCTCAAATTTTAGCTTCTGGAGATGATGTTTCTGGACTAAAGGCCTACTATAAAGCCATGACCGCACCATTTGATCTCGACGAAAAAATGATCGACATTTTCGTTGAAAAAATGGTCGATTTTCCTAACTATCTTCAAAACTATTTGGACGTTAAACCGTATAGTTTCAAGCACAGTGGTGGTCAGTTATCCGCATTTGCCAAAAGTGTCATCTCAGAATTCCCAGAACTTGCTGGCGCGGATTCAACGGACGCTTTGACCGTGCATAACGGGATCTTTGACGCGGCACTTTGGAAAATCATTCGCCAAAAAGTAATTGATCGTTCGGATTCAATTGATATTTGGTTAAACTCCCGGGCAATGCATTTAATTCAAGATCCAATCAGTAAAGTTGTTTTGGGTGCACAAATCGAACGTAACGGAGAAACTTACAACGTTCGTGCGAAAAATGGGGTCGTTTTAACCGTTGGTGGCTTTGAAAATAATAAAGAACAAATCCAAGATTACCTTGGCGAAGCAAAGTTGTCACCACTCGGCACCCTTTATAACCGTGGCGATGGTATTCGAATGGCCTCCGAAGTTGGCGCTAAGTTATGGCATATGCATAACTACGAAGCGGTTGGCTTCCTTCACGGACTCGCTTTTAAGGTTCCAGACGGCAAACGTGCGCGCTTGATTCTCGACTACTGGCCAGACCTATATACCGGGAGTATTTTAACCATTGCGGACGATGCGACCCGTTACTTCAAAGAAGACGAAGAATGCCGTCACGGTCATATTTGGGACCACGGGACATGGCGTATCCCTCGTGCAAACCTGCATCCATACTTGATTTTTGATCAGGCTCAGTTAGAACAGATCAAGGCTAATAAAAACATCCCTTATTCTGATTTCTTGGACACACTAGTTAAGGCCGATAGCATCAAGCAGTTGGCACAAAAGCTCAATGTTGATTCGGACAACCTCGTCAATACTGTGACCGACTTCAACTTATTTGCTGAACAAGGAAAAGATTATGAGTACCACCGTGAACCATCATCCATGCGAAAATTTGACAACGGCCCCTTCTATGCAGCCGCGTTAACCCATACGATGCTCAACACGCAAGGTGGGCCAAAACGAAACGCGAATGCAGAAATCATTGGCTTAAATGGTGAACCTGTGCCCCATCTTTACGGTGCCGGTGAATTAGGTGGGATTAACACCAATCTGTATCAAGGTGGTAATAACTTAGCAGAATGCCTCATCTTTGGTAAAATTGCTGGCGAAAATGCGGCCAAGCCCAAGAGTGACACTGCTACTTCAGATAATCATGCTGAACCAAGTAAAATCGCTAGTGTTACGCCACAAAACGACCTTGCACAAACCAACCTTGATGACATCGATTTGGAACCAAATCAATACTTGGGCGTTAGCGACCAAGGAATTGGCGGTCGCGTTGTTGTTCGGGTCACCTACGACGATGGTAAGATCAAAGATGTCGAAGTTATTGAACAAAACGAAAGTGAAGACTTTGGGTTAAAAGCTGTTGAGGAACTACCTAAAAATATGGTGGCTAATAACACCTATGATGTCGACGGTATTTCAGGTGCCTCCGCTTCAAGTCGAGCACTAAAGAGTGCTGTTAAAAATGCACTTGCTAAAGTCAGTGAATAATCAGATTTTTAAACCGCTTAAATGTAGATGAGATTTAAATCGGATTGTCACACCTTTCCAGTAAATTTAATTTTCAGGACTTAAAAAACAAATGAAGCCGTAACCACACAATCAATCGATTGCAGGTTGCGGCTTTACTTGTTTTTTCTCAACTTTAATTAATTTTCTTCTAGCGCAATAAGTCCTTAAATTCATCACCTTTACAAAACTTTCTGAATCTGTGATTTAGTCATACTGACTAATTTACCATGACTAAACGTCTTAAAAACAGAATCTCTTATACGTGGTGATAACGAATCGGCTATTCTTAAAAAGCACTCATAACAGAACAATAACCTAATAATGAGGCTCAACCACGCTTAAATTGTTTGGTAAATACGCGTCCATTCAACTTGCAAGTCACTATCTAATTTTTGAATACGCTTACCTTTTGAGACAGTGCTACGCAATACCTGAAACGATCTGAACGACATATCTACAATTCCAACAAAATTAATACGCAGTAAAGCTTGGACACCGGCCCCATTTTGAATAATGCTATCTGCTATGTCAACCGTTTCAAAAGTTGCCGTTGCAGTTAATATTAATTTCTGTAAATCCATTTTGTTTGCGATTGGTATACTTTCTTTCCAAGTCTTTCCATAGTAAAAATGATTCTTATAAACCCAATATAAACGTACCAGTGTTTCCATTATGATAACGGGTATCGCTTGGGCAGTAAAGGCCCGACAATCCAAACCTTGTTTGTAGAGCCATTCAAAAACCTCCGCAAAACTTTTATTGTCACCCTTAATATTTACACTACCAAAATTCAATTTTTGTGTCAGTTCATAGAAAGGTGCGGGTAACCCTGCACCACGCCCTTTACTACCACTTGCACCCGAAACATCCGAACAAACATGGCCAAACCAATTTTGCGCCGCTGCAATTACTTTTGTTGGACCTGTTTGGCTAGTCACAGCTCTTGACTCTGCAGAGTCTGTGACGACGCGAACCAGTTGTCCACCACTCAGAAAAGTACTCTTACCATCCATTTGATCCAAAATACCAGAAATTAGCCCCAAAGGACCAGGATCATGAGCCATTGATAATAAATGATGGTTAGCGGGGTTCATATTTTTAACGACGCCCTCAATTACTTTGCCGTTGTTCGAGGCATCATATGACACTTTATGGTGCTTTTCCAACCACCGGATTGCTTGACTTGGAGAATCCATTTCTTTACCGGATTCAAACGAAGCATACTTTTTAACAAATGTTTGATAAACGTTATCGACACCTTTGCTCAGTCGGCCTTGCTCATCAACTGTTTTTGGATTATTGCCATCAGTTACTGACCCTACTAAGAAGGCATCCATTAAGCCACCGATAATGCCAACAACACCAGCAAACGCATAGTCCCATTTATCCAGTCTCGTCAACTCATATTTTTCACTCAATCTCGTGCTTAATTGATTGATTTCAACTTCACTCAGCCCAGATAAGTACGGATTACTTAGGTCTAAATTGCATTTTTCGGCGTATTCTTCGCTTTGCTCAATTAAAGTATCAAAATCATGACTCGTTTGCATGTACGTTAATGGTTTCAAATCAACTTTTTCATTAAGCACCGGAATCTCTTCATCGTAATCCTCAAGATCATTAAGATTTAAATCATCAATATCTATATCATCTAATGAATCCAATAAATCATCCAAACGTTCAGCTTGATTATCATTTTTTTCTGATAATTCATCAACCATCGACGTCAATTCTTGTGTCCGATGCAGTGCCTTTTCAGATTCATCCTGGTTTACTGACAATACTTCTGCTGTTTTATTCAGGTTGCTGTTCAGATTCGTCATCTTGTTGTTCTGATTTGTCATCCGTGTACCTCTTCATAAATGTATTTGCCATTCCTTTAACTTTTTTACCGGCAACCTTAGTATTGGCCATTGTAACTGCTTTAGTGTATTCAATACTATTTAAACGATTTAACAACATACTTAGGCTACGTACCGATAAGTTAGCTTGTAAATTATCCTCATCGTCATAAAGTCCTAAAATTTGAGTTTCAATTTCGTTACCAAACGTATGTGACTGTACCAAATCATGTAATTTTTCACGATCAATTTGTACTGGTATTTCTGAAATGAGTTGTTCACGATTAGCCGAAATACGCTCTTGATCCATCTTTGTTCCTACTTTTGAACGATTTCTAACACTAGCAATCCAACGTTCTGCTCTTTCCAGCTTAACTTCATTACTTTCATTCTTACTCATTTCATCAGCAATCTTATCGGTCAAATAATTAATATCTTTCATAATAATTTGTTGAGAATTAGATAGCTTAATAACTTCTGCCTGTAAAAGTTCATTTCGATATGCATATTTCGACTTCTGCGAATTTGTTAAGTATTCAACACCCTTGTACGCCGCTACACTAGCAGCACCAATTCCTACGACGGCAAGCCCTAAGCCCCCCGTACTCATCGTCATAAATGCAAGGGTTCCAATCCCCGCTTCACCAAATGCACCTACACTGGCACCAGTCACTGCTAATGCCAGAAGTGACGCTCCGACAGAGGCACCAGAGGCTGCTAACTTTTTAGTTAGTTCTTTGACCTCATTGTCAGTTAACTTTTCATTTAATTGTCGTCTAGTTAATTGCTGGTTACGGGCAAAAAACTTGGCTTGGTCTGAACTTACATTTGTTACTTGCAAGACAGTTGCCAACTTGGGCTCTTCTTCCCAGCCAGCAAGATCATCATCACTAAATGTTGATAAAATATCATTGACTAAAGATTGAAAAATTGTGGGTTGACTACCTTCTGGAATAAATGTTTTTAAAGCCTCTACTTGAGTTTCAAGCGTTTCATGTTCTGATCCCATTCTATATACTCTTAACCGCTGGTCCATTTCGCTCGATACATTTAATTGGCTCTGTAACATTGTGTAGTTGCGTAATTCATGATCGCCAAAATTATTTTCTGGGCCAACTAAATAAAGGTAAATTATCTTTAGGTACTGAAATACAGCGTCCTCCCCTAAATCCGTCAAAGTCTGACCGTGATCCGTTTCTTGAATGTTTTCACTATCAGCATTTTCATTAAAATCATTTAAAACCTTATCAACACACGCTAGTACGTCACCATCAGTCTTTGTACTCGTTGATAAATAGTGTGCTTCAGCTTCCTCATCATCATCTTGGTATTTCCATTCAAGCCGATATTCTTTAACTTCTTTTCCTTTATCATTTGTCGACGTATTAATCACATAATCAGTACTTTGCAGGCGCGCTAAATCAATTTTTCCGCTAGGGTCACCAAATGTTCCTCTAATCATGCACCATTTTCCCGTAAATACAGCGCCTTCTTTACCACTACCAAATATTGTCGAATCCAAAACAGCGGTAATTAAATTTTGATTGATTCCCGCACCAATTACTTTAGCTGCGTTGGTCAACTGCTTCTTCTTTTTACCTTGCAACTGTTCTGAGTCATATGCTTTTATCCCGGCTAACTCAAACTCATTTTGTAATGAGCTCAGTTTTTGTGTCAAAAATTGTTCTGATTTCATGCAAACACCCTCTATATTTATATATAAATTATTATACTATAATAGCGCTTACACAATCCCTCGATTATTCATTTTTATCCTAAACATGTGATATACAAAAAAACTGGGCCACTAAAACTAGCCCAGTCCTGCAATGTTTATGTTATTCAAATGATATTAATTCACATTCGACGTATTAATCACCGGCTGTGACCCACGTTCCGATACAATCGTGACCATCAAATTATTAATTAACTGGATCTTTTTTTCATCTGATAACGTCATGCCAGTATCCTCTTCTAACCGCTGAATCGTCTCCTCAGTAATCGATACGGCCCCTTCGACGATCACCTTCCGTGCAGATAAGATAGCGGATGACTGTTGCCGTTGCAACATCGCACTCGCAATTTCCGTCGCGTAAGCCAAGTGGGTCAAACGAGTTTCCACGATTTCCACCCCGGCTACGTTCAGGCGTTCCTGTAGCTCTTCCGTCAAGCGGTCCGAAACTTCCGTTGGGTTACTCCGCAGCGTGACCTTTTCCTTATCATCAAACGTATCGTAAGGATACTCAGACGCCACGTGCCGAATAGCCGATTCACTCTGAATTTCCACAAATTGTTCGTAGTCATCCACCGCAAACAGCGCCATACTCGTATCGACCACTTTAAACACGATAACTGCGGCAATCTCGACCGGGTTCCCGCGTAAATCGTTCACCTTCAAAATGGCACTATTAAAGTTACGCACCCGCAGTGAAATTGCAAATTTATTAGTTAGTGGCACGGTCATAAATAGCCCCGAATCACGAATCGTCCCAATGTATTTCCCAAAAAACGTTAACACCCGTGCTTCATTTGGGCCCACGATCGTAAGCGAACTTGCCCCAAACGCCGCGATAATGATCAGCAACGCCCCTAAAATCACGTTAAAAAACTGATCCCCAGTCGCGCCAAGCCAAACGAGCCATCCTCCGACCAGCACGAATAAGACTGCTAGGACTAATCCAATGTACCCATTAATATGAAAAACTTGTTTTTCTTTCAATGATGGTCACCCCTTTAATGCCTCTTATTATAACATGCGTCCCCGCTCAGGTTTGACTCTACAACGATGCAAAAGACGTCCCACTTTGCCAGTGAAACGTCTTTTGCATCGTGATCTATTTTTTAAACCGCCTGGTCAACCGGATTTAATACCCCCGCTGAAACGGCTGCTAACATTGCCTTTGCAGCCATCAAGTGGAACTTCGCCCCGTAAATCAGGCCGGCATCGTCGCAACTGTAGTTGGACTGATGTAAAACACCGGTCCCGCCCGAACCAAGGAAGCCGTAAAAGCCAGGGACCCGTTCTTGGTACAACGCGAAATCATCGTCCGCATTGCAAGGATGCGCCGGTACGATGGTCACGGTGTCAGCCAACGCTTTCGCCAGCACGTCCGTTAACGTTTCATCGTTATTGACACAGCTTGGGCCGCGGTCCCATTTGATTTCCGTCGTCTGACCATTCATCTTGGTCACGCCCTCAACAATGTCGTAGAACCGTTCCTTGGCCAATTGCCGGTTAGCCGCGCTGAACGTCCGAATGGTCCCCTTGAACTCCGCTGAATCGGGAATGACGTTAAACGTCGTCCCGGCTTGAACTGATGCCAACGTCAACACTAACGGCGCATCCGGCGCAATGTTACGACTACGAATCGTCTGCAACGCCGTAATCAATTCCCCCAGTGTAACAATGGGGTCGTGACTCGCTTCCGGCATCGCCGCGTGGGAACCGTGGCCCTTAATGGTGACGTCAAAGTTATCATTGCTAGCCATCATCGGCCCGGTCTTCAGTGCCAGCGTCCCTACCGGAATATCTGGCTGATTATGGAACCCCGCAATGGCTTGGACGCCGTTTAACACGCCATTTTTGATCATGAGCTTCGCCCCGACGTGTCCTTCTTCACCCGGTTGAAAAATCAATCGGACGGTGCCGTTTAATTCGGCCTCGTGCGCTTTTAGTAACCGTGCGCCACCTAATAACGCTGCGGTATGGAAATCGTGCCCACAAGCGTGCATATGGCCCTTTACCGTGGAAGCAAATGGCAACGCGGATTTTTCCAAGACGGGTAACCCGTCAATATCCGCCCGTAACGCGACGGTTGGTTCACCGTGACCGATTTCAGCCACCACCCCGGTCGCCCCGGGATAGGGTAAAACGCGAACGCCTAGATCCGTCAACGTTTTCTTAATTAGCGCGGTCGTTTTCACTTCGTGTAGTGCAAGTTCCGGATATGAGTGAATCTGATGACGTAACCCCGTCATCCAAGTCGTTAAATCAGTTGTTGTCATAAAAATGCCCCCTACAAAATCTTCAAGAATACCGATGCAATAATTACCGACGCGACTGACACGGTCGCAAACCCACCAACTAACATCTTTGGTAGCATGTTATCGAGTAAGTACTTCTTCTCTTTGTCAGTGGAACCCATGATACTAACAACTTCGTGGGTCACAATGTAGTCGGCTGGAAAGCCAAACAACGCGGTCAGCGCGCTAGCAAAAGCCATTTCACGACTGAATCCTAATGGCTTTGCTAATACGGCGGAAGCTAAGAACATGCCGAGAACACCTAAGATGATCAAGGTAACGATTGGAACCAAGATTCCTGATAACATGCTGACTTTAACAATGCTTAAGTTTGAGAAGATGTAGGCTAATAGGCCGTACATTAACCAATGGAATACGCCCGCTTTTTCAAGAACGGAATCTTCTAGGAAACCAAATTGGTGAGCAACAACACCGAAGACCAAGCAGACGATAAATGCATTGATGGTGCCGTGTAATAAACTTGCGACCCATTCTGCCAATGCCGTGACGATGGCGACCTTAAATAACATAAAGGCTGGTGTATCGTAGGCATCGGAAATTTGCCAGCGCCGTAACTTAAACCGAGAAAATGCTTTGCTTGGTGCAATTGCCGTTTCGTTGTCACGCGCACTGTCCGTCACTTGGGCGGTCGTGTTGTTCGTCGCCCGGGCAACTTTGGCATCGTCAACGGCGACAACTGGTACTGGATTGGCGTGATATTTCACGAGGAGGCGTTTGCTTTCGCGCTTTAACATCCATGACGTCAGTGGGTAGCCGAGCATACTATGTACAACGAACATTGCGACCGGATAAGCAACTAAGGCGGTAATCCCCTGAGCTTTTAACCCAGAAGTCATTAAGAAGGCAGCAACCAAGCCACCGGTCAACGGTGGTACACTTGCGACAACGGTATGCCAACTAAATAGCAGGCTCCCAACACCCATCGCGAGGACTACGGTGCCAATTACACCGGCTAAGGCGATGGTCACGGCCCGCCATTGTTTAAGTAATAGTTTCAAGTCCATGAGAGTCCCCATGTGGACTAACAAAACTGCTTGCGTAATTGCGATGAACTGAGTCCCAAAGGAAGCTTGGGGAACAACGTTTTTCGGTACGATCGTCCAGAATCCAATCAAAAATAGCACAGCCGTAATGAAAACTGACGGGATGAAGGCCCGAGAACGGGTTGAAACCCATTCACCTACCATGATAAAACCCATAACAGTCATTAGCGCAATAATTGCAGCCATAAGCATCACACTCCATAGAATTATTTATAATTAGTTGGTCATTCATTTTTCTAATTATATTTTAATCATAATCTAACAGATTGCTAACTTAATTACGACCCCTTTAGCTAATATCCGACTAAAGCCATTTTTAAAACGGTTTCATCTTTAATTACAATTCTTTTTCCCACCCTTTCATTAAGAATCCAAATCAAAAATTGGACAAACTATCCTGACGTTTTCAATTTCAAATTATAGATAACAAAAAACGACTAACTGAAAATTCAGTTAGTCGTTTCTGCATTTGAATCAAGGCTTACGCCACTAATTCAAACTGATTACATTGTAATTTAGTTGCGGCGACGTTCTGGGATACGTGCAGCTTTACCATGTAAGTCACGTAAGTAGTATAACTTAGCACGACGTACACGACCTTGACGTACAACGTCAATGGCAGCAACCCGAGGTGTGTGTAATGGGAAAGTCCGTTCAACACCGACACCGTTACTGATCTTACGAACAGTATAAGTTTCGCTGATTCCTGAACCGTGACGCTTGATTACGACACCTTCGAATAATTGGATCCGTTCACGAGTGCCTTCAACAACACGGGCGTGAATACGAACCGTATCACCGGCACGGAAATCAGGGATATCTGTCCGGAGTTGGTCATTGGTGATCTTTTCGATCAATTGGTTTTGACGCATAATTTGTATCTTCCTTTCGCCGACATTCGTGACAGCCTGGTCAGCGGAACATCGTTAATGGGCATAATAGCCAATAAATAGAATAACATATTCATTCTAAAGAATGCAAGCTAAATTTAATTATCTAACTCGTCAGCCTGGATGTCCGCCAGCATTTGGCGGGCCTTTCCAGACAGTTTCAAATCTTTTAACATATCGGGCCGACGCTCATAAGTCCGCTTGAGGGCTTGTGCTAAACGCCAGTCGTCGATTTTACCATGATCCCCACTAAGTAAGATGTCTGGCACGGGCATCCCGCGAAAATCAGCCGGACGCGTGTATTGGGGATATTCTAGCAGGCCGCTAGAAAACGAATCACCAGGGGCTGATTCAGCATTACCCAAAACACCTGGAATCAGTCGCACGGTCGCGTCAATCATCACCATGGCGCCTAATTCACCGCCTGTTAAGACGTAGTCGCCAAGTGAGACCTCATCCGTCACAAGTGACCGAATACGTTCGTCATAGCCCTCGTAGTGGCCACAGATGAACGTGAGGTGGTCTTCTTTTGCAAAGTCCTCCGCCACGTGCTGGTTAAACTGCACACCCGCAGGATCTAACAAGATGACCCGCCCCTTGGACGGATGTTTCTTTTGAACGTCGTCTAAGGCGTCAAAGATGGGCTGGGGCTGTAGTAGCATCCCCGCCCCGCCACCATACGGATAGTCATCGACGTGGTTGTGCTTGTCAGTCGTGTAATCACGAAAGTTCGTCACGTCCACGTTGATAACGTCGTTTTCGATGGCGTTACCAATCATCGATTCGTGCAACGGCCCTTCAAACATTCCTGGAAACAGGCTTAAGATATCGATTTGCATTAGTCGATCAGCCCTTCCATTAGTTCAACTGTGACCACGCCAGCGTCTAAATCAACCGTTTTAATCACTTGCGGAATCTTTGGTAAAAGGACGTCGTTTTGACCATGGTCACGTTGAACGACCCAAACGTCGTTGGCACCCGGTGACAAAATTTCTTTAATTTTACCTAGGGTTTCGCCATCCGTCGTGACAACGGACAACCCGATGATTTGATGATAGTAATATTCACCAGCTGGTAACTTGTGTAATTCCTCAGCCTTTACCATGATGGTCCAGCCTTTGTACTGCTCAACATCATTAATGTTACCAAGCCCTTTAAATGTCAGGAAAAAGAGCCCCTTTTGTTGACGTGACGTGGCAATCGTTAACGTGACACCGTTCGTGGTCTGGTCTGGTGATTTAAACAAAGTCACTTGCTGACCCACTTTAAACCGCTTTTTAGGAAAATCAGTAATCACCACGACCTTCACTTCACCACGAATACCGTGCGTGTTGACCAACGTCCCAATCCGATAATAATCCATGTTTATACCTCTCTAACTTAACTTTTTTCAATAATAACTGCATTTCCATTTGCCGTAACACCAAAAACATATGGCATATATACTGTACCCCCACGAGAGTTTACCGTTTCGGGATCCAACGTAAGGTAGTCAAAATCAACACCAATAATTGCATTACATCCAAGTGCATACGCTTGTTCTTTCAATTCTGCAAGCGCGTTACGACGGATTACTGTTAAATTTTCCATCAGTGCATCACCAACATTCGTTGCAGAGGCAAAAACTCCCTCATGACCACGATTTACTTGGACTGCATCATCACCAGATATATATCCAGAATATTTCACAACATTATAACCATCAAAATTGAACCCTGATGTAATCAACATCTCTCTCAATGCTTTTTGTTTACGTGCAGCAGCCTCTGCTTTTTCCCTCGCCTTACGTTCAGCTTCCTCTTGTGCCATTTTTGCTGCAGCAATATTTTGTGCTTGCATATTATTAAAATCTTCAATAATTACGGAAACATCATCTTCTTTTACCACAAGACTACCAAATGCTGTCCTAGAACTTTCATACTTTGTGTTTTCCTCAATAAAGTCATCCAGTTCATCTACTGACAAGTTATTATTACGTGCAATCTCTTTTGTTTTCATATGTATTTTCCCCTTTAATTCAAATACTAATCAAAATAGTTGAAAACTTCCTGATTAGTCGGATCAATGTCTAATATTAAATTAGCGTATAGTTGAGCATTATTTGGGTCATTCTGAATCTTTTTTAACAACATTGCAATATCACTATTTAAAGAAATATCCGCTTCACTGCTATCTTGTTCTGTATTCTTAGTCATATAAACTGAACCACAGTAATTACAAACTAATTGCCCTGAAACCTTTGCGAAGTCACTCGCACCACATTTATTACACTTATATTCTTCCATAACTCCTCACAACCCCAAATTAATTTACTTCAAACCTAAAACCTCTGCCTTTTTTGCTGCAAACTCAGATTCAGTCAAGACACCAGCATCTAACAAAGCTTTTAGCTCTTTAACAAGTTTAATTTGATTATCAACAGTAGCAGTCTCATTACTATTTTCATTATTAATGAACCCTTGTGTCATATTCACTCCCAAAATAGCTCCAGCTCCATCCCCTAAACCATTCTCTTGAATACCTTTTGCTATCTTTTGTTGTGCGGCAATTTTTGCTACATTCGCTGAAATGCCTTTGTACGCATTTACTTCCATCCGATTTGCAGAAAACTGTTCAACTAGTTTTCTAGAATCTTCAGAAAATTGAATGTTTTCTATTCCAACAGAATCAATTCTCATACCAAAGCGTTCTTCCCAATTGCCATTTTTCGTTTGAGTCGCCATAATTTTCATAGCAATATTGCTACCTTGTGAAGGTAATTGTGAAATTCGATATTGTTCAGACAACCCATTTAAGGCCACATTAAAGAATTGCAAGAACTCTGCAAGTAGTTGCTCATGCGCAGTCCGGTTATCAAACGAATAAGAATTTTGATTTGCGGGTACAAATGTTTGTAAAAAGGTCACTGGATTTACAATCCGGAGGGAAAGGTTCCCATATGCCATCACTTCCAAATCAGTGTCGTAATAATGATCGTGATATACTTGTGGACCTTTTGTACCAAATTTTATTCCGCGAATTTCACGTAAATTAACAAACACTGGCCGAATAAAATCGTCAGGTTGACCACCAAATTGCATTCTTCGAGACGCTTCATTTATTAATCCGCCAAGACCATGTCCGCGCTCAAAAATAGTATCCTGACCATCTTGATACTCATACCCACCAGGCTCAGTTACTACTTCATCAATTTTACCTTGCTTAAAAAGAACTAACGCTGTATTTTCAGGTACATATACTTTAGAGCCCTGTGTAATTACACCCGCAGAACTATTTAAATTTGATCCATGGCCATTATTTGAAAGTACTTTTACTCCTGGCATAATCGCTGTGTGTTCTTGAAACTGCCCCGTAGTGATAATATCTCGCCATTGATCAGCTAAAGTACCACTTATCGAACCAGAAAAGGCCTTAATTAATCCCATTTTTGAATCCTCCTGAATCTTTGAACATTTAATTATACCATGTAAGTTTTCAAAAAAATCTATCTACTAACTTTATTAAAGTAATAAAAAAGCTCTTAAACAAAACATCGCTGCTTGCTCAAGAGTTTTTTTGTTGTCCGTCTTCGATCGTAAGCCGGACACGTTTAGGTCCTGAAACGCGGACACTATACACAATCGTCCGAATTGCAGAAGCAACCCGTCCCTGGCGACCAATCACCCGTCCAATATCTTCGGGGTTAACCGTTAAGTTATATTCAAGGTACCGTTGGGTTTCCTTAAAAGTAACTTGGATATCATCAGGATGTTGGACCAAAGGCGTGACAACCGTGGTGATTAAAGCTTTAATATCTGCCATGATCTATTACCGCTTTATTATTTAGTGTACTTTGCTTCGTGGTACTTCTTCATGATACCGGCTTTGGATAAAATATTCTTAACCGTATCTGAAGGTTGCGCACCGTTGTTCAACCAACCGAGGATATCTTCCTCTTCAAGCTTAACTTGGGCTGGTTCAGTAAGTGGGTTGTATGTGCCGACTTGGGCGATAAAACGACCATCACGTGGTGACCGTGAGTCTGCTACGACAATCCGGTAAAATGGATTTTTCTTTGAACCCATCCGCTTTAGACGAATCTTGACTGACATTTAAACACCTCCCGAATTCTTTAACAGGTAATAATATACCAGTAAATCAATAGCTTGTAAAGGACTTTTTCTTGACAGGCTAAAAAATCTTTTAAACTAGCGTTTCCGACGGCGCATTGCCTTAGCTAAACGCTTTTGTTTTGTCTTCTTGGTTTGCCGCACCATGCGCTTCATGGCCATTTGCTGCATCTTACCACCGATACCGCCGCCATTACCGCCCATCAGACCTTCCATGCCGGCAAAGTTACCCTTGGACATTTGGTTCATCATCTTTTTGGTTTGGTTAAATTGTTTGATCATCCGGTTAACTTCGTGGATTGGGCGCCCAGAACCAGCTGCGATCCGCCGCCGACGCGAAGGATTCAATAAGTCGGGATCGGCTTTTTCCTGTTTAGTCATCGAATAAACAATGGCACGCACGTGTGCGATGTCTTTAGGATCCATGTTAACGTTCTTCATGGCCGGATTGTTGGCCATTCCGGGGATCATCTTCATGATGTCTTCCATGCTCCCCATCTTGTCAACTTGGTCTAGTTGCGCAAGAAAATCGTTAAAGTCGAAACTATTCTCCTGAATCTTCAGGTTCATTTTTTCGGCTTCTTTTTCATCATACTGTTTTTGCGCCTTTTCAATCAGCGTCAGCATGTCACCCATACCAAGAATTCGATCCGCCATCCGGTCTGGATGGAAGACGTCGAGGTCGGTCATCTTTTCACCTTGACCAACGAACTTGATAGGTTTGCCCGTCACAGCACGAATAGAAAGCGCGGCACCACCACGGGTATCCCCGTCTAACTTGGTCAAAACAACCCCGGTCACGTCTAACTTACCGTTAAACCCTTCGGCCGTGTTAACGGCATTTTGCCCAGTCATGGCATCGATCACTAACAGGATTTCGTCAGGATGGACTAAATCCTTGATGTTAGCCAATTCATTCATTAACTGTTCGTCAATTTGTAAACGACCAGCCGTATCAATGAAGACGTAGTCATTATGGTTTTCTTTTGCGTGAGCCATCCCTTGACGCACGATTTCAACTGGATCAACGTCCGTTCCCATTTCAAAGACCGGTACGCCAATTTGGTCCCCAACTTGTTGTAATTGTTGGATCGCAGCGGGACGGTAAACGTCGGCCGCAATCATTAATGGCCGCGCGTTTTCTTCATTTTTGAGTTTGAGTGCTAACTTCCCAACGGTCGTCGTTTTCCCGGCCCCTTGAAGCCCGGCCATCATAATAACGGTTGGAATTTTATCCGATTTGTTCAGCGGTACGGCCGTTTCACCCATCGTCTTCGTTAATTCTTCATTAACGATCTTAACGATTTGTTGCGCTGGATTTAAACCTTCAAGTACTTTTGCCCCGAGGGCGCGGTCGCGGACCGTTTTAACAAAGTCCTTAACGACTGAAAAGTTAACGTCGGCTTCCAGCAACGCGAGGCGAATTTCGCGCATCGTTTGCCGTAAGTCGCTTTCTGAGACCTTCCCCTTACGTCGGAGATTGGTCATTGCTTTTTGTAAACGTTCTGTTAGGCCTTCAAATGCCATCAGTGTCACCTAACCTTTATATTATTCTGAGTCAGCTTCTAAGCTAACTAGTTGTTGAATCATCTTAATTAACGTTGCATCACCGTGGTAATGCGCTTTGATATAGTCAGAAATAGCGTCGACTTCGTGGTTACGTTCCACAAAATCATGGTACAAGCTAAGTTTGGCTTCATAACCTTCTAAAATCTTTTCGGTCCGTTTGATATTATCATAGACCGCTTGGCGTGAGACCGAAAACTCGGCCGCAATTTCACCTAAGGAATAGTCATCGCCGTAGTACAGTTGAATATATTCTTTTTGTTTAGTCGTTAATAACGGTTCATAAAACTCAAATAACGAGTTAATCCGATAATTTTTTTCAATTTCCATGCGGTGACTCCTCGCGCGATATTCTCAGACTACATACTAGTTAAGATTACCGATTTTAGTAGGATTCGTCAACTCTCAGCCGCCATTTTCATATAAAAAATGAAAGGGCGCTCATTTGTGTCTAGTTTTAGTTTCAATAATCGTCAGCTACCTGGACTAAAAAATCACTCAATCTAAAATTAGCGTCAACACAGTAACCGTAATTGTTATTTTCAAATTGGCCGTTCCGTCGGACAACTTTACGATTAATTATGATATCAATAATCTGTTGGATGATCGGAGGTTGGCACTGATGACATCGGTCGTGAAGGTGGCCTTGACCGGTGATTTTCCGGTCTTAGGCCACGGACGGTCCGGGACAATTGCGTTTTTTGCAACTGTTCCGGGCGAGGGGCAAGACGTTTCTCAGGCTTGACCCGGTCCCACGACCGCATATCATCAGCGCCAACCGGAACAAATTATAGCGTTTGCCATTTTTCTTAGACTCAAATACAAAAGATGGCCCTTAAGAGCGAGTCCTAAGCACCATCTTGATTATTCATTTAGGCTGTGATGACATCTTTAAATAGCCCGTAGACAAAGTCGTTGGCGTTAAATGGCCGTAAATCAGTCACTTTTTCACCTAGACCAACGTATTTCACAGCGAGGTGCAGTTCGTTTCGAATCGCTAACACGATCCCACCACGAGCCGTCCCGTCGAGTTTCGTCAAAACGATGCCGCTCACGTCCGTAGACTGTTTGAACAACTTCGCTTGGTTCAACGCATTCTGCCCGGTCGTCGCATCCAGCACTAGTAAGACTTCGTGCGGTGCGTCTGGAATTTCACGCGTGATGACCCGTTTGATCTTTTCCAACTCATTCATCAAGTTGACTTTGTTTTGCAACCGACCGGCGGTATCAACGAATAACACGTCATAATCTTCCGCCTTAGCCTTTTTGACCGCGTCAAAACAAACCGAGGCTGGATCACTCTTTTCAGGACCAGCGACAACGTCAACGCCGTCCCGTTCGCCCCAAACTTGTAATTGTTGAATGGCACCCGCCCGGAACGTGTCACAGGCAGCCAACAGAACTTTTTTGCCCTGCTGTTTATACATGTTTGCCATTTTACCGATGGTCGTCGTCTTGCCGGCCCCGTTGACCCCAACAAACAGGATCACGGTTGGACCGCTTTTTGCCATGTGAATCGAATTATCTTCGCCTTTACCGGCTTCACCGTACATATCGACTAACTTTTCAACGATAACGCTAGAAATTTCTTTCTTACTCTTAACGTTTTGAAGCTTCACTTCATCACGTAACTCGTCGCTGATCCGCATCGCCGTTTCATAACCGACATCGGATTCGATCAACGTGTCTTCCAGATCATCGAAGAAACTCTCATCAACGTGCCGGAAGTTGGCCAAAAAGGCGTTGATGCGATCGCCAAAGGTTTTCCGGGACTTCTTCAAGCCTTCGTCGTAACGTTCAGCTTCCGTTGGTTCTGCTTCGCTGTCAGCTGGAGCCTCAGATTCAGCTACAGCCTCACTGGTTGCTGCTGAGACTTCTGCCGGTGCTTCACTCGTCTCATCTACAGTGGCCACTTCTTCACTAGCAGGCGCCGCTTCGGCCGCACTTTGACTCGCAACCGCTGCTTTTAAAGCTGCAATTGACTTAGCAACGGCTTCACTAGCCGTTAATTGGGGTGCTGCTGAAGATTCAGCTTCTGTTGAGGCTACTTCACTGTCAGGTGCTTGTGACGCCGTTGCTGATTCAGCTGCGACTGATTCTACGCCGGGTGCTTCGGAAAGGACTTGAGCCGAAACGGGCGCCTCAGAAACTGGGGCTTCACTACTAGCTACTGGACTCTCAACTGGCGCACTGCTAGCAGCGGCGCTTTCAACGTCACTAGTGCCAGCACTCGCCTGACTAGTTTCACTGTCAACGGCTTCACTCGCCGCCGCGCTTGCTTGGGATTCTTCAGATTCAGGTAAACTGAATGCTTTTTTCAGGCGACTAAACAGTCCCATATTGAACACTTCCTTTTCTTATTTGAATTAGTTTTGTTCATTTTTAAGATCTGCTAAGGATACCGATACCATTTTGGAGACACCGGATTCTTCCATGGTGACACCGTATAAAACATCGGCGTGCATCATTGTTCCCTTACGGTGCGTGATGATGACAAACTGCGTCCCCGTTTGGAAATCATTTAGATATTGGCTGAAACGGTCAACGTTGGCATCGTCCAACGCGGCCTCAGCTTCATCCAAAATACTAAACGGTACTGGACGAACCGCCAAGATTGCAAATAGCAAGGTGATGGCAGTCAAGGCTCGTTCCCCACCAGATAATAGGCTTAATCGTTGGAACTTCTTGCCAGGTGGCTGGGCCATGATATCGACCCCGCTCGTCAGCAAGTGCTCTGGATCGGTTAAAATCAATTCGGCCTTCCCGCCACCAAACATTTGCACAAAAATCGTACTAAACTGTTCGGCAACTTTGTCAAAGGCCGTCTTAAAGCGGGTCGCAACGGTCGTATCTAAATCGGCCATCGTTTGCAATAAGTGGGCTTTGGATTCTTTCAAATCGCTAGCTTGCAAACTTAAGAAGTCGTAACGTTCCTTCACGCGGTCGAACTCTTCAATCGCGCCTAGGTTAACCGTCCCAATTTCATCCAACCCACGTTTTAACAGCTTCAACTGTTCATTAATGGCAGGCAGTTCTAAGTCACTGACATCATTTTGAGCTGCTTCAACCGTCAAACTATACTTTTCAGCCAAATCCGCCGTTGCGTGATCGACCTCACCAGTTAGCTTGGTTTGACTTAATTCAAGACGCCGGTAATCGTCAGTTGCAGCGGCAGCTAGTTGCTGATTGCGGACCTGTTGATCTGAAAGATCTTCAACGGTATCGTTGAGGTCGCCTAAGCGTTGATCACAGTCTTTACGGGCCTGCAGTACTTCGGCTTGACTAGCTTTGGCCGTTTTAAGGACCGATGCCCGTTCCTGTACCGACATCTGTTGACTCGCAAGGTCCGTCTTGATTTCTTCCAAACTAGCACGCGCTTGCGTTTGCGCCTGGGTCTGCTGCTGGGCCTGTTGGTCACACTGTTCGACCTGGACCTGCGTTTGTTTACACCGTTCCTGCAACGTAACGAGTTGTTCACGTTGCTCTTGCAACCGACTACTTTGCGCCTTTTGATAGGCTTCGTAGTCGTTTTGCTGCTGTTCAACCGTTGCCATTTGGGCTTGGTAGTCTTTCAGCTTAGCGTCGTTATCGGCCTTAGCTTGCTCGTTTCGCGCAACCTGATCTTCATAACTATCATCGGCCTGACTACGCTGGCGTTGTTCATAATCAAGGGCTTTAACCTGACGCGCCAATTGGGTCTGTTCACTTTGAGCCGCCTGCAACTGGGCTTGGACCTGGTTCAATTGATCCTTTAAGTCACTCAGCCGTTGTTGATTCGTCTCAATCTGCGAAGAGAGGTCCTGATTAGCTTTCTTAGCGTCAGCCAAGTCCTTCTCATAGGTGATTAATTCGCCTTGCATCTGGTCAACGTTCGCCGCAATCTTTTCAGCGGACTGTTGCTGTTGTAACAGTCCGTTGTCATCGTGACGGGTCGCACCACCCGTAATCGCACCACTGGCTGCAATCGTTTCACCACCGACCGTGACTAATTTGCAACGGAAACGGCGGGTACGTGAAATGGCCATGGCGTGATCTAGCGTGTCAACAATGACCGTTGTGCCTAGTAAATAGCGTTTAATCGCTAGTAACTGGGGTTCACAATCGACCAGTTCACTGGCAATGCCCAAAACACCGGGTTGTTGTTGCAACTCATGTTCAGTATTGACGGCAAGTTGCCGGGCTTGAATCCGGTCGACTGGTAAAAAGGTCGCCCGACCGGCATGGTTCTGCTTTAAGAAGTTAACCACGACCTTGGCCGTTTGCTGAGTATCACAAACGATGTTTTGCAATTGCCCACCAAGTGCAACTTCTACGGCTTTCGTATATGAACTCGGGACCGTTAACAGTTCCGAGACCGCGCCAGCAACACCGGCAAACTGTTGCCGATGTTGTAAGACCATCCGCACACCGGCGTAAAAATTCGTGTAACGTTCTTGAACCGATTGTAACGCCTCTAACCGTGACTTTTCGCGTTGCATCATCCCAGCTGCGTCTAACCACCGTTGCTGTTGCTGATCAATCTTAACGGCATTGGCTTTAAACTGTTCCCGTTGCTGCGTTAACGCGGCTTGTTGCTGCGTCACTTGGTTTTGTAAGGTACTCTGATCACGGTTATGAACATCGACCGTGGTTTGCGCCCGCTTAAGATTAGCTTGGGCTGTCGCTAACCGTTGGGCCAACGCATCCGTTTGGTTACCCGCTTGTTGATGCTGTTTGACTAGGTTCTTAGCTTCGTTGTTCAGTTCAGCTTGAACCTGCTTCTCATCCACGTACGCATTGCGCAACGCGGTTAATTGATCAGCTAATTGTTTACGTCCCGCTTCACTAGTTGCCGTCGTCAGCTCGGCTACCGTCGCTTTTAATTGTTTGATCTGCTCACGCTGTTGGCTCAGCTGGGCGGTTAGTTGGGCTCGTTGTTCACCCAAACTAGCCAGCTGATCCGTGGCGTTGGTCAGTTCCGCTTGTAACCGACTTTGCGTGGCCTGCTGATTTTGACGGCGCTCGGCGTCGACCCCTTGTTGCCCCTGCGTATTTTCAATCGTTTTCGTTAATTCCAAGTTTTTGGCTGCCAATTGATCTTTTAGCTGCCGTTGTTCAGCCTGTTGGGCTGTCAACGTCGCCAACTTGGTTGCACCGGCATCAACTTGTTGTTGGTACTGGGTAACGAGTGTCTTGGCACCGGTCAGCTTCTGGTTGACCGTGACTAATTGGTCGTGCGCAATTGTAATCTTTTTGACTAAGCGTGAACGGTCTAAATCGTCATACTTTTGTTTTTGATCCTGATAATCCCGAGCTAAACTAGCTTGTTGCTCCAGCGGTCCTTTTTGTTGTGCAAGTTCCGCAATGATGTCATTGACCCGGTCTAAATAATCGGTCGTTTCTGCTAGTTTAGCCTCCGTGGTACTTTTATCCTTTTTGTACTTTAAAACACCCGCAACGTCTTCGATGATGCTCCGACGATCTTCCGGTTTGGCGTTAAAGACTGCTTCGACCCGGCCTTGTGAAATAACGGAGAAGGAATCTTTTCCCAGCCCCGTATCAATCATTAAGTTGGTGATGTCTTTTAGCCGACAACTTTGGTTATTGATTAAATAATCACTGTCACCATTCCGGAACAATTTACGGGTAATGCTGACTTCCGCATAGTCGAGTGGTAAAAAGTGGTCACTATTATCAAACGTAATCGTGACTTTTGCCATGTTGAGCGGCTTACGGTTTGCGGAACCGGCAAAGATAACGTCGGTCATTTTTGTTCCGCGTAAGCTTTTGACGGCTTGCTCGCCCAGGACCCAGCGAATGGCTTCGATAATGTTACTCTTACCACTACCGTTTGGGCCGACAATGCCAGTCATTCCGGCTTGAAAATCAATTTTGGTTTTATCGGCAAAGGATTTAAAGCCGCTGATTTCTAATGATTTAAGTTGCATTCGACACAAACTTCCTGTAATTATTAATCGTTACTTACTGACAACGTTAAAATATCTAATACTTGTACTCATTAATGCCATAACCCCAGTAATCGTTATTACTGCTGGACAACCGGACAAAGACTAATCCTGCTGTTGTGCTTGGGTGTAAGCTTGGTGAGCCGCGCTTTGTTCGGCTTCCTTCTTGGAATGCCCCCAGCCTTGGCCAATCTTTTTACCATCAGCTAAGACGGCAATTTCGTAAGACCGTTCGTTGGCAGGACCATCTTGTTCAACGAGTTGATAGTCGATGGCAACATCGCCATCCCGTTGTAAATATTCTTGCAACGTGGTCTTATAATCAAAGACCCCGTCAAAGCGACCTTCGTCCAACTTAGGAAAGATGACTTGGCGAACGAATTTCAAAACTGGTTCCCGGCCTTGATCTAGGTACAAGGCCCCCACGAAGGATTCAAAAATATCACAGAGGAGGGAATCACGTTCCCACGCCCGTGCTTTTTGTTCCCCTTTACCTAAGCGGATATATTGTGGAAACCCGCACTCCCGCGCGAAACTGGCGAAACTATCTTCGCACACCATCGCAGCTCGGAGGCGAGTCAACTTGCCTTGGGGCATGTCTTTATAGCGTTTGTATAAATACTCGGATACGGCTAATTCCAAGACGGCATCCCCCAAAAATTCGACCCGTTCATAAAACTTTAAGTTTTGATCCTGATGTTCATTGACGTACGAGGCCTGCGTGAAGGCTTCTGCTAATAAATCAGGGTTGTTAAAAACGATCCCAAAACGGTCTTTGAGCATCGCGGCTAATTCTGTAATCATATTGTGCTTCCTTCCTTAAATAAAATACCGATACAATTAAATATTATACTATGATTGGGTGTTTAATAACAATTTTATTAGGTGTGAGCCCCCTAATAATCAAAAAGCAGGTCCCAATTGGGAGACCTGCTTTTTGAAGACCATTATTTTGCTTGGTGAGCAGCGACGTAATCGACAACTTCACCAACCGTTGAAAGCTTTTCGGCGTCTTCGTCGGAAATTTCACTTCCAAAGGTATCTTCAAGTTCCAATACAAATTCGACAAAATCAATGGAGTCAGCGTCCAAATCTTTTTGCAAATTCATTTCATTGGTAACTTTACTTTGATCAATTTCAAAACGATCGGCAATGATGGCCGCAATCTTGTTAAAAATTTCTTCTTTAGTCATGTAGAAACTCCTCACTAACTTGAATTCACTAAAGTATTCTAATCGTTTTCCGCAGGCTTGTCTACACTTGCTTGCTGATTAGCTTGTTGGGTGGCAAAGTACTCCGCCACACCGGGCACAAGATCCGTGCTAACCATCTGACGAATTTGACGAATCGTGTTAACGATGGTTGGTGCTTTACTGGAACCGTGCGCCTTCACAACGGGCGCCTGCAAACCTAATAAGACGGCCCCGCCGTACTGTGAATAGTCCATTTGTGAGCGAATCTGATTGAAGCCGTTCTTTAGCAGTAAACCACCTAGCTTACCACCGACCCCGGTATTATAAACGGCGTCCTTAACTAATCCCAGCATCGAACGGGCGGTTCCTTCGATACTCTTCAAAACGGCGTTACCAGTAAAACCGTCAGTAACGACGACGTCCGCAACTCCGTTCAATAAATCACGAGATTCAACGTTACCAACAAAGTTAATGTCAGCCGTCTGGGAAAGTAATTCAAAGGCCGCCTTATGCACCTTATTGCCCTTATCGTCTTCCGTCCCATTATTAAGTAAAGCGACCCGCGGATTCTTCGCGTGCATCATGCGTTCCGCGTAATAAGTGCCTAACACACCGTATTGTTGCAAGTTCAACGGCTTACTGTCGGCGTTAGCCCCAATGTCCATCATCACAAAGTTCGATTGGTTCGCATTGCGGACGACGGGTAAAGCCGTAACTAATCCGGGACGATCGATTCCTTTGATCCGGCCAACAATAAATAACCCGGCTGCCAGTACCGCACCCGAATTACCGGCAGAAAAAAAGGCATCGGCCTGACCGTCTTTCACGGCTTGGGCAGCCATCACGATCGATGAATTCTTTTTGCGGCGCACGGCCCGTACCGGTTCGTCTTCCATCGTGATCACTTCGTCAGCATTAATAATTTGGATGCGTTCCCGGTTCTTTAACTGGGCAGTAATGACGTCCCGTTGACCGTAAAGTAAAAAGACCGTGTCCTCAAATAAGTCGCGGGCCTGTTCGACCCCTTCAATTACTGCGTTAGGGGCGTAGTCGCCACCCATGGCATCGATCGCAATTTTGATCATCTTGTCACCATTTCCTCTCGTATTCACCAGCTAGTCTAAGGTGCCGACCGCCGCTAATTTCACTTTTAAATATTGGGCCAGTGCCCGGTTGTCCGGTTGGTCTTGCCAATCTGGCTGTTGCACAATGGCATGTGCGTCCTGCTGCGCAACTTGTAAAACGTTTAAGTCCGCAATCGGATCACCAACTTTAAAAGCCGGCATCCCCGATTGTTTGACGCCCAACACGTCCCCAGCACCCCGTAATTCTAAGTCCTTTTGGGCAAGCACGAAGCCGTTGGTCGTTTCGGTCATAGTCTTCATTCGTTCAATTCCTTGTTGATTTTTAGGATCAGCCACTAAAATACAGAACGACGCTTTGCTTCCCCGACCAACCCGGCCCCGCAATTGATGGAGCTGAGCCAAACCAAACCGGTCAGCATCGTAGATCATCATGATGGTGGCGTTCTTAACGTCAACCCCCACTTCAATGACCGTCGTGGAGACTAACACTTGCAGGTCGCCCGCTTTAAATTCAGCCATGACGGCTTCCTTTTCTTCCGGTTTTAACCGACCGTGTAACAGGCCAACTTTAATCGACGGACCAAAGTAATCTTGCAAATTAGCGGATAACGCTTCGGCATTTTTAACGTCCAGCGTTTCCGATTCTTCAATCAGCGGGGTCACCACGTAGGCTTGTGAACCAGCATCGATTTGTTGCCGCACAAAGCTCAGTGCCGAATTGGCCTGATTACTACGCACCCACGTCGTCTGAATCGGTTGACGACCCGCGGGCAATTCATCAATTTCTGACACGTCCATTTCACCATACGCGGTAATCGCTAAGGTTCGGGGAATCGGCGTTGCCGTCATGGCCAACGCATCGGGCTGACCGCCCTTTTGTCGGAAAGCCGCTCGTTGGTTGACCCCAAAACGGTGTTGCTCATCCGTAATGACCAATCCTAAGTTGGCGTATTCAACCCCGTCTTGAATTAGGGCGTGCGTCCCAATCAAGAGATTGATTTCACCAGCAGCTAAAGCCGCTAACAACGTCTTGCGGGCCGCGGGCTTCGTTGAACCCGTCAGCAACGCAACGTTGACACCGGTATCCGCAAACACCCTGGCCAAGTTATTGGCGTGTTGTTCCGCCAAAATTTCAGTTGGTGCCATTAAGGCCGCCTGATAACCAGCGGTAATGGCCGCATACATCACAATGGCCGCCACGATTGTTTTACCAGAACCCACGTCCCCTTGTAACAACCGGTTCATGTGTTGTGGTGATTTTAAATCCAGACAGATTTCATTGACCACCCGTTTTTGCGCGTGGGTCAATTCAAACGGCAACGTCTTGATGAACGCCTTTAACCGGTCATTGTCATAGTGAATCGCAATCCCGTTGGTCGTCGCATCATTTTTCTTGAGCGCCTGCATCTGCATTTGAAATAATAAGAACTCTTCGTAAGTAGCGGATCGGCGTGCCGCCGCAGACGCATCCTGACTAGCTGGAAAATGCATATCATGGACCATCTGGCGCCGTGATAGCAACCGGTACTTCGTCTTTAAGGCCGGTGGCACGATGTCGACCAACAAATCGGCGTAACTGTCATACGCTTGTTTAATCAACTTTTGAAGCGTCGTTTGCCGAACCGATTTACTAGCGGGATAAATCGACCCAAACGCTTCGTCGGCATTATTGGGATTAATGATTTTCATCCCGGTCAAACTGCTACGCTTGGCGTCCCACTTACCGTAAACGGCAATCGGTTGGCCCGTCTCAATTTGTTTCATCAAATACGGCTGGTTAAAAAAAGTCACCATGTAAACGTCGTGTTCGATCAACAGCCGAAAGTTTAGGCGGTTCTTTTTACGGCCAAACCGCGCGAGAACCGGTTCCGACGCAACGGTTCCTTTTAAAGTCACTTTTTCCTGATCAGCAATTTCATTAACATCTTTGACTTGAAGATCATCGTAGCGAAAGGGATAGTACGTTAAAAGGTCGGCGACCGTATTAATTCCTAGTTCCGCTAACGCTTTTTGTCGCGCTGGACCAACACCGCTCAGCGTTCCCACGGCGTCACTTAATTGTTGTGCCATCTCCGCACACCCTTTCCGAAAGATTATGTGTCAATTATACCAAAGACTTTAATGACTGACCAAGCACCTAGTTACCGCTCCGTCGGGTAGCCTTAGTGTGCTCTGAGGCCCGGTCCCACGACCGCATGTCATCAGTGGCAACCGGACTAACTCATTTGCGTTAATTAAAACACAAAAAGGGACTGGCACCTTAACAAGCCCAACCCCAATCTGCATGATCTATTTAATTAAGCTAACTTTATTCGACTGAAATCAAGAATGGGTAAACCGGTTGGTCACCTTCGTGAATTTCAATTTCAAGTTCACTATCTAACGCTTGAACAGCTTTCGCCAATTTATCCGCATCCGCCTTAGTGGCATCCGCACCATAAATAATCGTGACGAGTTCGCTGTCTTCATCAAGCATGGCTTTCACCATATCTAACGTTGCCGTTTCACGGTCAGGGTTCGTGATCACGATTTTACCGTCCACTAAGCCCATATAGTCAGCCTTCTTGATTTCCAAGCCGTCGATGGTCGTGTCCCGAACCGCGTGGGTCACTTGACCACTGATAACCGTATCAAGCGTGTCTTCCATTTCGGCCTGGTTATCTTCCAAGTCGGCTTCTGGATTAAACGCCAACATCGCCGTCATCCCTTGCGAAATCGTCTTACTGTGGACGATTTTAACCGGAACGTCAGCCACTTCCGCCGCCTGTTCAGCAGCTAAGAAGATGTTCTTGTTGTTTGGCAAGACGAGCGCTTGTTTGGCACCACTGTCGTTGACCGCTTTGACGATATCCGCCGTACTTGGGTTCATCGTCTGACCGCCAGCGATAATGTGAGTCACACCTAAGCCCGTAAAGAGTTTGGCAATCCCATCACCAGATGAAACGGAAATAATGGCATACCCGTGCATGTCAATTTGTGGCTGTGCGGATTCCGCTGCGGCCACTTTGTTTTCAGCACTCGTTTCTTCTTGGTCATGTTCCATGATAGTTTCTTGTTGTAAACGCATGTTGTCCACTTTAACTTTGATCAACGCACCGAAGCGTTGGCCCCAAGTCATCACATCGCCAGGATGTTCAGTGTGCACGTGCACCTTAACAATTTCATCATCGTTAATGACGAGTAACGAATCACCTAATTTTGCTAAGTAGTCGTAGAAAGTGTCATAGTCAAATTCATGATCGACAAGCTTACCGTCGCCGATTCGAACCATGATTTCAGTACAGTAACCATACTTGATATCATTAGGATCTAATTTACCTTGAACACTTTGGTGATGGGCAGCGTCGATCATGGAATCCATTTCAGCGTCGGCTGGGACGTAGTCTTTAGATTCATCGACTTTACCACTTAAGGCGTCACTAAAAGCTTCCAACACAAAAGTTAGGCCCTGACCACCAGAGTCCACAACCCCGACTTGTTTCAAAACGGGTAACAAATCAGGCGTTGACTTCAATGCGGCTTCCGCTGCTTCAACGACCTTGACCATAACCTCACAAATATCGTCAGTGCTCTTAGCGGCCTTTTTACCGGCGCCAGCAGCTTCCCGGATGACAGTCAGAATAGTTCCCTCAGTTGGTTTCATAACGGCCTTATAAGCCGTCTGAGCGCCAGCTGCGAAGGCTTCCGCCAAATCATTGGCGTCTAACGTTGCTTTACCGGCAACATTTTTAGAAAAGCCTCGGAAAATTTGTGACAAGATCACGCCGGAGTTCCCGCGCGCACCCATTAATAGACCTTTAGCAAGGGCTGAAGCCAAGTCACCCACCTGGGTACTGGTCTCTTCACGTTCGTATTTCGCCCCACTGGCCATGGACAAACTCATATTAGTCCCGGTATCACCATCTGGTACCGGAAAGACATTCAAAGAATTAATGAACTCAGCACGTTGGTTTAGCTTTTGAGAAGCAGCTTGCACCATTTTGCCAAATTCAAGGTTAGTAATCGTGGTGATTTTCAATTTCAAAATTCCTCCTTGGCTTACACCAACTTCAATTTAGTCGTTCATTACCCGCACACCTTGGACAATGACGTTGACCGAATTGGCCGTAACGCCAAGCATGTTTTGCAAATTATATTTGACCTTGGCTTGGACATTGCGTGAAACTTCTGAAATTTTAGTGCCATAACTAACAATGACATTGACATCAATGGCGACACCGTTGTCTTCTTGACGAACGACGACACCCCGCGCATAATTTTCGCGGCGTAAAATTTCATTTAAATTATCACGAATTTGATTACGACTAGCCATGCCGACAACCCCGTAATTATCCGTCGCGGCACCGCCGACGACCGTCGCAATAACATCATTATCGATATCGATTGTTCCAAATTGCGTTTTGATTTTGACAGCCATGAAAATAGCCTCCTTGTTTTAACGCGCTCATTTACGATAGTTTATCATAGCACAACAACCCATGAAAGAAAAATCAAGCGACCGTGCTATTGAAAGCCCGCAGCGTAGGAATTTAGCAGTAAAGTAAAATTACTTGATAGAAATGTATTGCAACCTGTATTAAACTATGATAAATTATTCAAGTGAATGATAAAGCAACGACCTTTTATCAATGATTACCGAAGGAGGCAGATCAACATGGCAAAAGACTTCGTTACGGGTAAGCGGACGCACTTTGGTAACACGCGTTCTCACGCCTTAAACCACAGCCGCCGCAGCTGGAAAGCTAACTTGCAAAAAGTTCGCATTTTAGTTGATGGTAAACCAAAGAAGGTTTGGGTTTCAGCTCGGACTTTGAAATCAGGTAAAGTAACGCGCGTTTAGCGCAACAAATCGCCACCACAATTTTTTGTGCCTGGCGTTTTTTGTTACCTAAAATCACGTTTGACGGCATACTTTTTTATAAACTTTATAATTGAGCATTCCATCCAAAAAAGATGGCCCTTAAGAATTCATTTCTTGGGGGCCATCTTTTTTTGCATTTATCTAAAAAGTACTGATGTATTCAGATTGATTAATCTAATCCGGTTGCCACTGATAACATGCGCTCGCGGGACCGGGCCAAGCCTGAGAAACGTCTTGCCCCTCGCCCGGACTCATTGCAAAAACCACAATTATCCCGGACCGTCCGTGGCCTAAAACCGGAAAAACACCGGTTTTAGGCCACCTTCACGACCGATGCTATCAGTGACAGCCTCCGATCATTCAATATTTTTTGAAGCACTAACAATCGTAACGCTATTTTAGCGCAGGCGGACAGAATTGGTGTGCTGTGTCGGCAATATTAGTCGGCGGTTTCTTGCCGACTGATATTGTGGGGCGATTCAGAGACGTGGTCTGTCGGCTCTGAATTGAGGTTTCAGACCGCACTCTGGCTGAAACCGTCCCCCATAGCACGCCAGTTCTGTCCGCCGCAGCGGTGAAGCACCTCACGTTTACCTATTCGTGCCGAGCAGAGGCTTCATCCCGGCTTTGGATGACGGCTAAGACACCCTGATCAAAGCTGAAACGACCACTCGTCCCGACGAACTCATTGCTGGCCCACGAAATTGGATAGTCGTTATGGTCGGCTTGCAACTGGTACTTCTCATCGGGAAGTGTTAGGTGCATTGGCATCAACGGAACGAAGGCCAAGTACTTTTTATCTGGTTCCTTATGAATTTGATAGTCCCCTGGTAAAAAGTATTCGACAGTGTTTTGACGATCTATCAGTTTGACCTTGGGAGCCCATTGACGGAAGAATGGATCTAAGACTAACCAAACGTTAGCTAATAAATGATCCAGTCGTCCACCGGTCGCGCCATAGACGTGAACTTCATCTGGGTTTAACTGTTCGAAAATCGATTTTAGTGCTAACTGCGTATCCGTATGGTCTTGGTCAGGCTTCACAATGACCGCACCGGCCAAAGCAGCCTTGACCGTCGCCAATTCTGACGCGGTAATCGAGTCAAAATCCCCAACGACCATCACTGGTTTAATCCCCAGCTTAACTAGTCGTAACGCTCCCCGGTCGGCACCGACCCAGGGACCAGGAATCCGTTCTAAGTGATCCGGCCAATTTGCCATTGGCCCACCCACTAGTAGGTTTATCGTTGTTGTCATTAGTTCGTCGCCACTTTGATATCTTGAATCCGAGCTGCTGGATCCGCACTATCAAAAACAAATGAGCCCGCGACGGCAACCGTGGCACCCGCGTCATAACACTGCTTAGCAGTAGTGGCATTGATACCACCGTCGACTTGGATATCAAAATCATAGCCGTGTTCTTGCTTGATTGCTGCAAGTGCTTTGATTTTTGTGAGCATCGGTTCTAAGAAATGCTGCCCACCAAAACCAGGGTTAACCGTCATGATCAAGACCTGATCAACTAAGGGTAAAACTTCACTAATCATGCTCAATGGCGTTCCAGGATTAACAACGACTTCGGCTTTGGCACCCGCCTGTTTGATCAATCGGAGAACGTGGTAAATGTGCCGCGTACTCTCAACGTGGACCCCAATCAGGTCCGCACCGGCCTTCGCAAATTGCTCAACAAAGTGCTCTGGTTCAACAATCATCAGGTGACAATCTAACGTTAATGACGTCACCGGACGTAAATCAGCGACCGTCTTCATCCCAAAAGATAGGTTGGGGACAAACTGACCGTCCATCACATCAATATGGATCGAATCCGCACCGGCCTTTTCTGCCAGTTGAACGTCGCGTTGTAAATTAGCAAAATCCGCGCTTAAAATTGAAGGGGCAACTTTAATCATCAGTCTCACTCACTTTTCGTTTTATTTTTTCTTATTATAGATTACTTTTTTATTCTTGATTGTTTCGTAAAATTGGAGGTAATTATCGTAACGACTCTGCAAAACGTCACCGTCGGCTAACGCTTTCTTGACCGCACAGTGCGGTTCGTTAATGTGCACGCAACCCCGGTACTTACAGTCTTGTCCAAGCTGAACGAACTCTGGAAAATAATGCGTGAGTTCGTTAGCAGCGATGTCAAAGACTTCATACGACGAAAATCCAGGTGTATCAGCGACCAACCCGTCAGCGATAGGAATCAGACTGACCTTTCTTGTCGTATGTTTCCCACGATTCAAGGCTTGAGAAATTTCACCAGTCGCTAAATCTAGACCTGGTTGTAAGTGATTTAACAAGGTCGATTTACCGGCCCCCGTTTGACCCATGACAACCGCAACGTGCCCAGCTATCTCCTGTTTAATCGCCGTTAATGACGCTTCTGAAAAAGCCGTTCGATCAATAATGACCGGGTAGCCGATTTGGCGATACCGTTGTGCCAATTGTTCCCGTTGCGCGTAGGTCTCATCGTCTAGCAAGTCCGTCTTGGCGAAGTAAACGACGGCTTGAATTCCCGCCACTTCTAACGCCACTAGTTGACGATCCAACAAGTTCGTCGAAAATTCCTGCTTCGTTGTCGCGGTTACAACGACCGCTAAGTTGACATTGGCCACTGGTGGCCGTACCAGCTGTGTCTGCCGGTCCAATACTTTCAAAAGGTAGCCTTCTTGTAACGTCGTACTCTCAAATTCTACTTGATCCCCAACCAACGGGGTAATTTTACGCTTACGGAAGTTTCCGCGCGCACGGGTTCGATACGTTTGACCGTCTGAATAAATGTCATAAAACCCACTTAATGACTGTCGAATTTGTCCAATTTTCAAATTAGCACCACCTTATTCTTGATTTGGTACGGTCCACTTCTAAATAACTGTCCCTATTGTACCAAAAAAAGTCATGCCTGCGCATGACTTACTATTTTAATTTGTTGCATCTTTACTGGTAATGTTGGCTTTATCACTAATGGTGACCCCGTTGCGAACGATGCGATAACGCCCCTTTGTGTTACCACTCAGTTCAAACGGCAAACTGACCCGGGTATCGTGCATAATTGCGACGTCTCGGTACAGCGTTCCCAATACGTGATTGTCATCCTGCAAATAAATTTTGACATCATTTGCGGGTGTCGCCGTTGTGGTCAATGACTTGTACGGCAAGGTCAACTTCACGTAAAAGTTTGCCGGGGTCCCCTGACCACTGGGCTGACTCCCACGTGACATGGTTACGGTAATCGTTGATCCGGCCCGAACGTTGTTGCCACCATCCGGCGTTTGATCATAAGAATACCCCGCCTTTTGGTCAGACGAGTAGCCCCGTTTAAAGTTCACGTTTAAATCATTTGACTGTGCATAGTTCACGATGTCAGTCCGGCTCTCACCCGTTAAATCTTTCAACTCAACGTAGCGACTCCCCGCGCTGACCGTAAAAGTGACCGTCGTGGCGGTTGGCAATACGGTACTTCCAGCGACCACGTCCTGGCTAATAATCTGGCCTTCCGCAACGTCCGAAGTACTGAACCGTTCCTGGACATTAAAACCAGCTGACTTCAACGTTTGCCGAACGTCTCGGTAACTTTCGTTGACGTAGTTGCCAAAGCTCATCTTTTTAGCCCCGTTACTAACGGTCAAGTTAACCCGCGCGTGCTGAGAAATAATCGTCTTACTGCCCGGGTCGGACTTAATGACTTGTCCCGTGCGAACGCGGTTACTCTTAATACGTTTCACCTTGCCGACTGACAAATTATGCTTGGCCAACACTTTCGTTGCCGCGGCCTGTGACATGCCAGTGACCTTAGGAACCGTCGTCGACTGAGGCCGACTCAACTCTAAGCCAATGACAATGGCGACCACGAGTAACACGAAGATACTCCCAAAAATAATGATGCGCCGGCGTAACGGGTGTCGTTTAGACCACGACCGGGTCGGTAACGGCTCGTCATCATCTGGCGCCGGTTTAGATTCAGGCGTCTTTGGCTGAACTTCGGCCGACTTTGACACTGGATTACGCGGCATGACCTGGGTTTTACCATCCTGATTCGCCTTAATGGCGGCCTGGATATCCGCACTCGGCATAATCCGTGTTTCATCATTATTCAAATCAGCTGGAATAAACCGTTTTTCACCCGTTCGCGTCGTTGATAACGTGGTCAGTAAATCCGAGGCCATGTCTTCAACCGTGGTATAGCGATCCCGCGGGTCCTTAGCCGTCGCTTGTAAAACAACGTTTTCTAAGGCCTGCGGAATGTCAGCATCAAAATCACGAACGGACGGAATCGCATTTTGGAAATGCTTCAACGCGATTGAAACCGCCGTTTCACCTTTGAACGGGACCGATCCCGTCAACATTTCATACAAAATGATGCCTAACGAATAGATATCAGACTGTTTCGTGGCCATACTACCGCGAGCCTGTTCTGGCGAGAGGTAGTGGACGGAGCCTAAAATCGTATTCGTTTGGGTCATCGAGTGTTCGGACAACGCCACCGCGATCCCAAAATCGGTAATCTTGGCGTTGCCCTGTTCATCAATCAAAATATTTTGGGGCTTGAGGTCCCGATGAATTATATTATGCGCGTGGGCGGTGGCCACAGCACTTAAGATCTGCTCCATGATATCAATGACTTGTTGTAACGGCAGCGGGAAATTTTCCTTAATGTAGTTCTTCAGGTCCATTCCCTTAACATACTCCATAACAAGGTACTGCATACCGTTTTCTTCACCGACATCGTACAGACTAACGATGTGCGGATGCACTAATTCCGTTGTCGCTAAGGCCTCGCGTTGAAACCGTTTAATGGTTTTTGGATCATCGCGCAAGTCTAAACGCAAGAGCTTGACCGCAACATCGCGATCTAAGATTAAGTCGTGTGCCAAGTAAACGTTGGCCATCCCACCTTCACCTAATGACCGAACGATTCGATATCGTCCGCTAAGGGTATAGTTGGGTGTCATTTACCGGCCACCTCACCATCTACCGCAACGATCAAGGCGGTAATATTGTCTAGTCCCCCAGCCGCATTGGCCATTTTGATTAAAGTTTCGCACTTCTGAGCTGCCGTTTGATCAGTCGCTTTCAAAACGCTTGCTAACTGATCATCCGGCACCATGTTGGTTAAACCGTCAGAACAGAGTAGCAACTGGTCCCCGGCGGCCATTTCAAATAAGTTGGTATCGATATCCGCATCTGGCGAAATACCGAGTGTCCGGGTAATAATATTTTTTTGCGGGTGTTTGCGAGCTTGTTCAGCTGAGATTTCGCCCCGTTTAACGAGTTCATTCACTAAGGAATGGTCTTCCGTTAACTGGTGTAACTCACCTTCACGGAACAGGTAGCCCCGACTGTCACCGAGGTTGGCCATTAAGAATTCGTCATCAAAGAGTAAGGCCGCCACCATGGTCGTCCCCATCCCTTTTAAGTCCGAAAACTCACGGGCCTTTTCAATGATGTGCTGGTTTTCGTCCTGAACTTCATTTGCAAGCCACTTAACTGCATCAGTTGGCTGATCAAAAGTCGTATTTTCAAAGCGATACCCCATGTGTGACACGGCCATTTCAGAGGCCACGTCACCACCTTGGTGTCCGCCAATACCGTCCGCGACGATGGCGAAGTTTATCCCCGCTTTATTCTTAAAAACGCCGACGTAGTCTTCATTTTCTTCACGTTGTTGGCCAATATCCGACCGGTATGCAAAATCCACTGTTCACCACTCCACCGTTATTTTTTTTGCAAACAAGCAATGAAAAAGCCGTCTGACATGTAATCGTCCGGATAAATCGACAATGTTTTAACATCCCGATCCACTTTTAAAGCTTGTTTCGTTGGCGTCATCTGCAACTCAAAATCGGGGTGTGCTGCCAAGAATTGCTCAATCACATCCTGATTTTCTTGCCGCAAAATCGTACAAGTGCTATACGTCATGATACCACCTTTTTTTAAGGTTGGGGCTGCCGCTGATAAAATCGCCAACTGAATCTTTTGCAGATTCATACTATCGCTGAGCTGCTTTTCATAACGAATTTCAGGTTTCCGCCGAATAAGGCCTAATCCTGAACAAGGCGCATCAACGAGAATCCGGTCAAAGTGTTCGTCACCAAATTCAGTGCCAACTTTACGGGCATCGAGTTCCGTTGCCGCGACGCGGTCCGCAACGTGCATGCGAGCGGCATTTTCGCCGATTAATTTTACTTTATTAGCGTGAATATCTAAGGCAACAACTTCACCGCCCTGATCCGCATCCAGTTCAGCCGCAATCTGGGTCGTTTTCCCACCCGGCGCAGCACAAGCATCCAAGACTTTATCGCCTGGTTGAACGTCTAATGCGGGAACCACTAGCTGGGCACTTTCATCTTGAACCGTAAACATCCCGTAACGCATGGCTTCGGTGTTAATGGCTTGCCCCTCAGTGACGATCAAGCCTAGTGGTGACACTTCGCTGGCTTCAACGGTCAGGCCATCATTTTCCAAGGCGCTCTGCACGTCTTCAACGGTCGAAACGGTTGGGTTAACGCGCAGGGACTGTTTAGCGGGCTGGTTGAGTGACTTCAAGATGCTGACCATCTTATCGGCACCGAGTTGATCTCGAAGTTCATCAATTAACCAAACTGGCATGCTGTACATCACACTCAAACGTTCGTCGGGGTCTTTAATATCGTCAAAACTAGGTAACCCGCTACGATCCATTTGGTGTAACACACCGGTCACAAACCGCCGAATTCCGGGATGCCCCTTGACCTTGGCGATTTCAATCGTTTCGTTAAAGACGGCTCGTTGTGGAATCTTGTCCAAATACTGCCACTGGTAGACCGCACTCAATAGTAATTCTTTGACCCAAGGATCGATCTGATTAGGGTGGCGTACGAAGGGCTTCAACCAGTATTCGAGGGTCATGCGGTGTTGGATGACCCCGTAAACCATGTTCGTCAGCAGATTGATATCACGACGATCCATCGTGTGATTATTGATCATCTGGTTCAATTGCAAATTGGAATAAGCGCCATCTTTAATTTTTGCTAAGGCTGCCACTGCTAACCAGCGGGGTGTGTTGTCTACTGTACTCATTTACTAATAACCTGCTCTCCGGTCGCGAATTTATCCGCTGACCCATTTAAAAAGTCCGTAATTGTCATTTTTGGTTTTCCTGCCGGTTGAATCGTGTTAACCGCTAAGGCCGTTCCGCTAGCTGCCGCTAAAACGAGCTCATGCTTGGTCTTGCGGACCACTTGTCCAGCCGCTTGCGTCACCTGCTCGTCAAGTGGTGTCACGTCCCAGAACTTGGTCCGTTTACCATCGAGCATCGCGTAGGCGATTGGGGCGGGACGCATCCCTCTAACTTGGTCGTCGATCTGAGTCGCCGTTTGGTTAAAGAAATCCAGTTCTTCCTGTTCTGGTTTGATGGTTGGTGAAAAAGTGACTTGCTCCTCGTCCTGAGGGGTCGCCGTCAACTCGCCAGCTAACAATTTTGGTAGCGTTGCTAACAGTAAGTCACGCCCGACAACGCTGAGTTTTTCAAACATCGTTCCGGTATCATCGGTCTTTTCGATTGGAATCGCTTGTTGGGCTAACATGTCCCCAGCGTCCATCTTTTTAACCATGTAAATAATGGTAATCCCAGTTTCAGCTTCGCCGTTAATGATTGAGTATTGAACCGGCGCACCGCCACGATACTTCGGTAGCAAGGACCCGTGAACGTTGATGGCGCCAACTTTAGCAGCTTTTAAAAGCTTGGTTGGTAAGAATTGTCCAAACGCTGCGGTCACGATTAGATCCGGTTGCAAATCAATAATGTGTTGCATTTCAGGACTGCCACCGATTTTTTCGGGTTGTAAGACTTCAATATCATGCGCCACAGCCACCTGTTTAACGGGGGACGCGGTCAAGATGTGCTTACGCCCCACCTTGCGATCCGGTTGGGTCACAACGGCTAAGACCTGATATTTTTCCTTGATGAGACTTTCTAGAATTGGGGCCGCAAACTGCGGGGTCCCCATAAATACGATTGATGTCATTAAATTATTCCTCCGTACGTTCCAAAATAACGGCACCGTTACATGAAGTGTAATGGCTCCACGTCGATGCCAATCTGGAGACCTTGACGCTGCTGAACTTGCGTTTCGTGCAACAGGGTCGTCAAGGTCTGCTTTAAATTAGGTTCCTGTTTATATTTAATCACAATTTGATAATAATAGCGCCGGTTGACACGGGCAATCGGCTTAGGCGTCGGCCCCAAAATAATCGTATTGGGTGCTAACCGTGGCCGTAACCACTGTAATAGCTGGTACATTCGCTTAGCGGCGACCGCTTCGTCTAAATCACTCGCCGTAATTTGGACCGTGAAGTAGTACGGCGGGTACCCCCCCTGGTGCCGCATCCGCATTTCATACTTGAAAAAGCCTTCGTAATCGTGGTGCTTGGCAAATCGAATCGCATAATGGTCCGGGTTGAACGTCTGAATATAGACGTGCCCCGTCTTTTCGGCCCTGCCAGCCCGACCACTGACTTGCGTTAACAGCTGAAAGGTTCGTTCACTCGCCCGAAAGTCAGGCAAGCCGAGGGCGGTATCCGCGTTGAGCACGCCAACGAGGGTCACGTTAGGAAAATCTAAGCCCTTCGCAATCATTTGCGTCCCAATTAAAATATCAGCCTCGCCACTCCCAAATTGCGCTAACAACTTAGCGTGCGCACCCTTTTTACGGGTCGTATCATTATCCATTCGAATAATACGGGCGTCCGGTAACAAGTCGCGTAATTCTTCTTCAACCTTTTCAGTCCCGGTCCCGTAATACCGAATTTGTCGGCTGTGACAGTTCGGACATACCCGGGGAATGGCTTCTTCATGCCCACAATAGTGACACTTCATCGTGTGCGTGTCCATGTGCAGTGTCAATGAGATATCACAATTTGGACACTTTAAGACAAACCCACAGTCACGGCAGAGCACAAATGACGAGTAACCCCGTCGATTTAACATTAACACACTCTGTTCGTGGCGGTCCAAGCGGTCCTGTAATGCAACTAGTAATGGCGCTGAAAAGTTACTCTCAGCGTGTTGCTGCATTTCCTTTTTCATATCAATGATCGACACACTTGGCATGGGCCGCCGATTGACCCGGTCAGCTAGTAGTAACCGCTGATAAACGCCCTTTTCGGCCCGTGCCCGGGTCTCAAGGGACGGGGTCGCTGAGCCTAAAACGACCGGGCAATTATGGTACCGGCTCCGCCACAATGCGACTTGGCGCGCATGATAACGTGGCGCATCGTCTTGTTTATAAGTACTTTCGTGTTCCTCATCCATTACGATCAAGCCCAGGTTTTTAAGTGGGGCAAATACCGCTGAGCGAGCGCCCACAACGACTTGCGCTTCGCCACGCTGAATGCGGCGCCACTCGTCGTACTTTTCGCCACTGGACAAACCACTGTGCAATACCGCAACGGCTTTACCGAAACGCCCCTTCACACGGTTGACCATCTGCGGCGTTAGCGAAATTTCTGGCACCAGCATTAAGGCCGTCTTGCCTTGTGCTAGGGCGGCCGCCATGGATTGCAAGTAAACCTCGGTCTTCCCGCTACCCGTGACACCTTCTAATAGAAAAGTCGTCGTTTTCGGTGCCTCAATCGCCGTGACGATCTGATCGACGGCAACTTGTTGTTCATCGTTTAATTTTAACGGTTTAGTTGGCTTAATATCGCTTGTTGCGTAAGGGTCCCGGTAGACCTCCACGGCAATTTTTTCTAACCAACCCTTTTTAGCCCCCGCACGAATGGTGGCTTCACTGACACCAAAACGTTCGGTAAAGGCCTTCTGTGCGAGCACTTCCCCGTTTAACGTCGCTAAGCCTTTCAGTAACGCCAATTGTTGGGTCGCCCCCGCCCGGACATCAGCTTCAGCTTCCGTGAGCTCACTAGGTGTCAGAAGCGGTTTAACGGCCAGCTGCGTTTTGCGACGGGCCTGATTTTTAACGTGATAATAAACGTCAACTTGTCCTTCAGCTTGTAACCGCAATAGGTCACTCACCGCTTTAGGCGTCGTCGCAACATCGTCAAACGGCACTTCCGTTTGGTCTTTGAAGACCGTCTGCTGAACGGTACTCGTCGTTTGAGCGGTCACGCGCAACTGCTTTTCATACTTTGCACGCATTACGGCCGGGAGCATTGTCTGAGCACAAGTGATTCGGAATGAAAACGTACTTTCCGCTAACCACTCCGTCATTTCTAAGGCTTCCTGATTTAAGACTGGCGCAAGGTCCACCACCGTATCGATGGCCTTTAAGTCACCGTCGTAGTTCGTCGCTTCATCCAATTTCAAAACGAACCCTTGGACCCGGCGCTTACCACGGCCAAAAGGCACAACGACCCGCATTCCCGGTGTGACTTGCGATTGCCAAGCCACCGGGATCTGATAACTATACGGCCGATTCGTCTGCATTGTCGGCACATCGACTAAAACTTGGGCAATTTGTGCCACACTCGTCTTCCTCTCTTAATAGCTATGCTTTCACCGCACCATCGGCCACCGCGGTCGTCAAAATGGTCCGGGCAATTTCAATTTTTGATAATAACGCCGTTTTCACGGGTTCTTGGTTTGGGCGTAATAACGTGACTTGGTTCGTATCACCGTTAAACCCAACCCCGGGTTTCGAAACATCATTAGCGACCAACAGATCTAACTGTTTACGCGTTAATTTACGTTGCGCATTGGTTAGCAAGTGCTGGGTTTCAGCTGCAAACCCGACCACGTACTGGCTCGTTTTTTGCGGCGCTAGTTGTTTCAAAATATCGGGTGTTTCCGTTAATTGGAGCGTCAGGTCACCGTGATCAGCTGGTTTTTTGATCTTTTGATTGGCGGACTGAACCGGACGATAATCAGAAACAGCCGCCGCCATGACTAACAGGTTCGTCGTCGGAAACGCCGTGTTCACGGCCGTCAACAACTCAGCAGCCGAAGCGACTTTAACCAAGTGAACCCCCATTGGAACGGCGAGCTGATCCGTCGCACTAATCAAGGTCACATCGGCACCCATTTCACGGGCAACCTGAGCAACCGCGTATCCCATCTTACCGGAAGAACGATTTGAAATGTATCGAACCGGATCGATGGCTTCACGCGTGCCACCCGCTGTCACCAGCACGCGCTGGTGGGCTAACGGTAAGTTAGGCGTTAATTGGATCAACTGATCCGTTAGCCAATCAATAATGACTTCTGGTTCAGGCAGCCGCCCTTTGCCACTGTAGCCCTCTGCAAGCATCCCCGTCGCCGGCGTCAAAACGTGCAGACCGTCCGCAACTAACTGGTTTAAATTCCGTTGCGTTGCTGGGTTGGCGTACATGTGCGAATTCATCGCTGGAATCACAAACTTAGGTGCGGTGGTTGCAAGAATCGTCGTCGTTGCGGCGTCATCTGCAATCCCATTAGCGACTTTGGCAATTAGATTAGCTGTCGCTGGTACCATAATCATGGTCTCCGTCCAATCAGCTAACTCGACGTGGACCACGTGTTTAGGATCGGTGGTGGTGAATTCATCTAATACGACTGGTTGTTGCGTGAGGGTTTGAAACGTCAGTGGCGTCACAAACTCTGCCGCGTGGGCCGTCATGGCGACGCGCACCGTCGCCCCCCGTTTCATCAATTGCCGAATCAATAGCAACGCCTTGTAACTAGCAATCCCGCCACTGATGACCACCGTTACGTGCCGTTTATTCCAAATATCCACTATTTCACGTCCTTTGTGGCCGAACTCGAAACTCCCAGCCAAACTTTCAAATTTATAAAACCGTTTTTCGTTACAACGTTAATGGTCGCAACTACACATGGTTTAATTGTATCAAGAATTACATCAGAGTTGTAGTTCAAAGCCGCCTGTAGTCAAACTAAAAATCCCTAGCTGGCCATTTTGCAGACCAACTAGGGATTTCTTTATGACACTCGCCACAATAACCATACCGGTTACGCAGCTAATTTAGCGGAACTAGTTTTCGTCAGTTTCGTCGGGGTCGATCATTAAATCGCCGGCAGCGATTTCTTCTAAGGCCCGACCAATCGTCTTAACGGATTTGTATTCGTTAAGCATTGGGGTTGCCCCAGCATCTAATTCATGGGCCCGCTTGCTAGCTAGCATAATCAATGAGTAACGTGAATTAACCTGTTTCAATAAGTCATCAACTGATGGATATAAGATCATGATTCCGCATCTCCTAACATTTCTTCATACTCGGGCATGACCCGCTTCACACTGTAACGTTCGCTCTTGATAATCGCTTTGATCCGCGCTGCAGCCAACGGCACTTCGTCGTTGATTACCGCGTAATCATAGTTGCGCATCATCTTGATTTCATCGACGGCTTTGGCCATCCGCTTATTGATGACACTCATGTCATCCGTGCCCCGGCCAATAATCCGGTGTTTGAGTTCCATTAAATCGGGTGGTGTCAAGAAAATAAAGACACCGTCAGGCATTTTTTCGCGAACTTGCATGGCACCGTTAACTTCGATTTCTAGGAAAACGTCCTTACCGGCGGCCAAAGACTGCTTGATATATTTTAAGGGCGTTCCATAGTAATTGTCAACATACTTGGCATATTCAAGCATACCGCCGCTGTTAATTTCATCCTCGAATTCATCTTTGGAGACAAAATAGTAGTCCTTTCCATCAACTTCACCCGGACGCATTTTCCGAGTCGTCATCGAGACTGAATATTGAAAATCGTTATCATCTGAGTCAAAGATTTCCTTCCGGACGGTACCCTTGCCAACGCCCGAAGGACCTGATAAGACGATTAACATGCCTTGTTTCGCCATGATCGCAAATTCCCCTTATTAAATATGTTTTAAAGATTATTTTGCACTTTTTGAGCCTAGATTGCAAGTTTTATCAAGCGATTGCGCGGATTAACATCTGCCAATCTAAATTTTTGGTCATTTATGACTTGCATTTTAGAACGCTTGTTCGTATAATGAAAACACAAACAAATGTTCGAGGTGGCCAACATGCAAAATCAACAATCTAATTTAAAATTAATTTCCAAAAATTTACAAGCTTCCTACCGTCAATTTATGGACGACTTCATCGCTGCCCCGACCATCGTTGCGCCGTTACTGCCAACGATGCCGGCTTTCCAGCGGGATTTGTTCTTAAAGCAAGCTCAAACGCAACACTACCGGATCATGTTACAAATGCAACCCAGCCTAACGGAGACTCATCCCTATGATATTCACGGGGTGCTCAAAACGCTGGCGAGTGGCCAGTTAGTCTTGGTCAACCGTCACCAACACGTCACGCACCTGATTGAACCAACGATGATTCGCTATATTAAACGCGCACCACTTAATTAAAATGATATGACTTGCGGTTAAAGATGAAATTTCAGCTAATACAACCTTGCATATTGGTTGAAGTGTTTTAACCGCAAATTAAAAAGATTGATGTTACAGCCCGACCCTACTTCCCTGAATGAGTACGGTGGGTGACCTGTAAATCAATCTTTTTGTTTACCTTACTTTTGAGTTGGATCGGCCCGCTTTTCAATCCAAGCTAAGACCGTATCGGAAATAATCGCCATTAAGGCCGTTGGTAATGCCCCGGCTAAGATGATGGCCCCACCATTCGTGGCGTTAGTTCCCCGAATAATGATGTCTCCTAAGCCACCGGCACCAACGAAGGTCCCAATCGCTGTAATCCCAATTGCTAGCACGAGCGCGTTCCGCAACCCGGCCATGATCACTGATAGTGAGAGTGGTAACTCGACCATGCGTAAAATCTGCCAGCGAGTCATCCCCATCCCCTTACCAGAATCAAGAATGCTAGGGCTAACGTTGCGCATCCCCGTGTAAGTGTTCTTGATAATTGGGAGTAAGGCGTATAGGAAGACCGTGACAATCACGGTGTTCACACCTAAGCCTAACCCAATCATGATGATCGACAGCATCGCTAACGACGGTACCGTCTGAATCACGTTGGCAATCGCAATGACCGCCGCACTTAACTTACTGTGATGCGCAATAAAGATCCCAATTGGAATCCCGATAATGGCCGCAAACAACACCCCATAAATTGAAATTAGAAAATGACGGGTAAATTGGCTAAGCACGTACGCACCGTTTTGTTGGTAGTAATAACCCAATTGCTGCAGCAAATTCATGTGTGCCATTACTTGTCACTCCCTTCAAAGTAGTTATGTTGTTCTAGGAATTGCTTAGCAACCACTTCTGGTTCAACTAAGTTGTTATCCACCTTGTAGTTTAAGTTTTGCATCGTCTTCAAATCGATTTTACCGTTCAAACGACTCAAAATTGGCTTCAATTGTGGATGTTCTTTTAAGACTTTGTTCGTTGCAACGGCACTGGCATTATATGGGGGGAAGAAGTTACGATCATCTTTCAAAATCTTAAGATCGTAACTACCAATCCGACCATCCGTCGAATAACCTAAGATGGCATCCATCTTACCAGATTCCAACGCGTCGTAAACTAACCCAATTTGCATCGGGTAAGTATTCCCAAATTTATAGCCGTACAACTTCTGGAAGTCGTCGTAACCGTCACCCTTCCGTTCCAGCCAAGTTTGGTCCAACCCGACCGTTAACTTAGAAGCGACTTTTTTCATATCACTAATCGAATTCAAATGGTACTTCTTAGCCGTCTTTTGGGTCACCATAAACGCGTACGTATCGGCGAACCCATAGGATGGGAAGTACGTCATGTGGTACTTCGAATTAAACTGTGAACGAACTTTGTCATCAGTCGCCTTCACATTGCCCCGATCGGCGGTTTCACCTAAAATCGTCGTTAAATCGGTCCCGGTAAAACGAATCGATGAAATATCGGCCTGGTTATTTTTCAAAGCGTTGAAACTAACCGTCCCAGAACCCAAGTTATTAATGATTGTCGTGTTCAGTTTAGAATAGTGCTGAATCATATCCTGAATCACGTACGCCATAATTTGTTGTTCCGTCGTATTTTGTGAGGCAATTCGAACCGTGTCAGAAGACGTCCCCGACAAACCAGGGAAACCGCAACCAGCAAGTAAGACACCACTCGCAATCGTCGCGATAACGCCTAAAATCCATTTTTTAAATTTTCTCATCTCGTTATCCCCCTTACGCCTGTGTTGTCCGTGGGGTAACAGCGGCTTCGAGCTTGCCGAGTAACCAATCCACAACGAGGGCCAGGATGATAACTGGAATTGACCCACCTAAAATCAGGTCAGTTCGGTAAAGGTTTAAACCATTGAAAATAAAGTCCCCAAGGCCACCAGCACCAATATAGGAAGCTAATGCGGCCCAAGCAATCACGTACGTTGCTGATAACCGAATCCCAGACATGATGACCGGTGCAGCCATGGGTACTTCGACTTTAATGATCGACTGACCACTCGTCATGCCCATCCCTTTAGCGGCATCAATCAACGCCGGCTCGACGTCTTTCATCCCTAAATAGGTATTACGTAAAATCGGCAATAGCGAATAAATGAACAGCGCCACGATTGCCGGAATCTTCCCAATCCCAAAGAACGGAATCATCAACGCTAATAGCGCCATTGCGGGAATCGTTTGTAACATACTGGCAATCGACATTACCACGTTGGCCACGGTCCCATTCGCACGGGTCAATAAGACCCCGATGGGCACCGCAACGATCACGCCGAGTAACAGCGCAAAAGCCGAGATGTACAGGTGTTGCCAGGTTTTAACTAGCAGCTGAGCCCCGTAAGTTTGTAAGAAACTCATCATTAGGCTTCACCGCCCTTGGCACGCGCGGAGTCGGCGTCTTCGTCCTCCCCGTGGTGAATGTTGTTCGTTTCTTCATCTGCCTCTTCATCGCCCCAGAGCGCATCGTACACGATATCAACCAAGGTTGCCCGTGTCACGATTCCGACTAGCCGGTGATTGTCATCAACGACGGGGATGTTTTTCAAGCCCCGTTTCAAAATCCGCTCAACGGTATCACGAATCAATGAATTGGACTGAACATAGAACAGGTCCTTCTTCATGATGTCACTGACACTGGTTGCGGAATTAAAGTTATAATCCACGTCTTCAATGCCAATCACACCTTTTAAGATGCCCGCTTCGTCAGTCACTAACAGTGAGTCAACTCGCTTATCATGCATTAACCGCAACGCATCGGTCAAAGACTTGCCCGGGGTCGTTGCGATTGGGTCTTTGAGCATCACTTGCCCAACGGTCGTTATACTTGGCCGCGCTTGAATCAACCGGTCTTTCCCAATCAAATTCTCAACGAATTCGTTAGCAGGATGGCGTAAAATACCGTCTGGCGTATCAACTTGCATGATTTCGCCACCGTCCATGATGACGATCCGGGTTGATAGCTTCAACGCTTCATCCATATCATGGGTCACAAATACGAAGGTCTTACCCAAGCGTTCCTGTAAATCTTTGACCAAGTCTTGTAAGGCTTCACGAGTAATTGGGTCCAAAGCCCCAAAAGGTTCATCCATTAAAACTAAGTCTTGGTCCGCAGCTAACGCCCGAACAACCCCGATCCGTTGCTGTTGCCCACCTGATAACTGGGATGGATAGCGGTCTAAGTAATCTTCTGGTAATTCAACCAGCTTAATCATTTCTTTGGCCCGTTCGTCCATCTTATCTTGTGGCCATTTAAGTAAACGCGGCACTAAGGTGATATTATCTCTAATCGTCATGTGTGGCATCAGCCCGATGTTTTGAATCACGTAGCCAATTTGGCGGCGTAATTTCACTGGGTCCATCTTACTGATATCTTCGCCATTTAACTTGATAGTGCCGGAAGTCTGACTTAACATCCGATTGATCATCCGCATGGTCGTCGTTTTACCTGAACCAGAAGTCCCGATGAAACAAACAAACTCACCTTTTTCGATTTCCAGATTAAAATCTTCAACGGCGACTTTGCCACCAGGATACGTCTTGTTCAAATGTTCCATTGTCAGAAACAACCTCATCACTCCAATCATTTTTCTGCTTATTCAGTTCACTTAATAAACTGTACCCTAATTAGCATAACGTATATTAAAAGTAAATTGCAAACAACATGCCATGTAAATGCGGAATTTCGGGCACAGAACTGCTTTTTATGCGCTAATATTCACAATCACTAAAGAGTGGGAGACAAAACGCAAAAAGCCATTCAGAAATATCAACTATTTCAGAATGGCTTTCCTTATTACTATGGTCGAAACGTGGGACAAAAGGCAATTTGTTCCGCTTAACCCAAAATCAGCGACCATTCCAAGCCCAGGAATAATCGCTGATTTTACGTTAATGCTCACAAACTGACCGCCTTTTGCCCCACTCTTTTGGATAATTACTCGACTTTAGCTTCACTGGCTAACCGCAACAGTTCTTCAGCGTGTTCCACTGATAGTTTAGTGACCTTTGTTCCGGCTAACATCCGGGCCAATTCTTGGACCCGACGGTGGTCGGTCAACTTAGTCACACTCGTCTTAGTTCGGTTACCCGTGATTTTTTTGGCAATAAAGTAATGGTGGTCACTCATCGCCGCCACTTGCGGTAAGTGCGTAATACATAGCACTTGCGAGAACCGGGCAATGCCACTGATTTTTTCAGCAATGGCTTGTGCCACCCGGCCACTGACCCCCGTATCAACTTCATCAAAGATAATACTTGTAATCCCCTGTGATTCGGAAAAAATCGTCTTTAACGCCAGCATCATCCGGGAAAGTTCTCCCCCAGACGCAATCTTTGCCAGCGGCCGCATCTTTTCACCGGGGTTCGTTTGAATATAAAATTCAACACTATCCAAGCCACTCCGAAAAATCTGTCCGTTCGTCGGTTTAAAACGAACTTCAAAGACGGCTTTATCCATATACAGGTCTTTTAATTCCTGATGAATTTGCCGTTGAAGGGACTTGGCCGCCGTCCGTCTGCGATCGGACAACGCCTCCCCGGTCTTGAGCAACGCTTGCTTTTGCTCAGTAACCCGCTGAGACAAGCCTTCACTGTTCTCTTCAGAATCAGTCATCTTGGCCAGTTCCGCGGCAATTTTTTGATAGTAGTCCAAAATTTGTTGCTCAGAATCACCGTATTTGCGCTTCAGCTGACTGAGAACGTCTAACCGTTGCTCAATTTCATCTAAACGCCCCTCGTCGAACTCTTGCAGATCCAATTGGTTTGAAATTTGACCAGACGCATCCTGGAGTCCATAAAACGCATTCTTAACGTTCATGGCAATTTCATTAAACGCGGGGTCCAAATTCGCAATCGGTTCCAACGCGTTCATGGCCGTTCCGACCATGTCAACCGCACCCTGCGTCTCCTCACCGGCTGCAAGGAGGGTATAGCTTTGCTGCAGAGCCTGGTTAATGGTCTGATAATTATCTAACCGATCCCGTTCGGCTGTTAACTCAGCTTCTTCACCGACTTTAACTTGGGCCGCCGCAATCTCGTCCACCTGAAAATTCAGCATATCTAAGCGCTGCGCCCATTCTTTTTCGTTGGCGTTTTTTTGGCGGAGTTCCTGATTTAACTGCTGGTAGTCGTGGTATTGTTCGGTATATTGCCGTTTGAGCTTACGAATCTTAGCCGTCGCAAATTCATCTAGTAACCCCAGGTGCTTTTCCGGTTGCATCAATTCTTGGTGTTCATTTTGGCCATGAATATCGACGATGGTCTCGCCAATCCGTTTCAACGTCGTCGTGTTGACCAACATCCCGTTAATTCGGCAAGTGTTGCGCCCACTTTTGGCAATTTCCCGTTGTAAGATGACCGTGTTATCCGTATGGTCAATTCCGGCTTCGTCCAACATCTTAGCGGTAACGCCATCGGCCGGTAAAATAAACATCCCTTGTAGCACCGCTTTATCGGCGCCGGTCCGAATGAATTCCTGGGACCCGCGACCGCCGGCTAACAGACCGACCGCATCAATGATGATCGATTTACCAGCCCCGGTTTCCCCGGTCAGTACGGTCATACCATTTTCAAATGCAATGTCTAAATGTTCGATGATAGCAAAATTTGTAATTGATAATTCTTGTAACACACCGATACCCTCCTGAAACTCAATTAAACGTTTTTCCTACTGGTTCAATCTACGTCGTCGTCTAAAAAAAGCGACCTGACACGAACGTGAACAGGTCGATCAATAACTAAACTTAGTTATCGCTTAAGAGACGTTGAATTTTCTGTTGTAAATCGAGGGTCAATGCCAAGGATTTACAAATAATCAGCACGGTCGCGTCATCACCAATCGTACCGAATACTTCGTCATAGTGCATCGTTTCAATTAAAGTCGCTAACGCCGGACCGTTACCGGGTAACACCTTAATCAAGACGAACTTATCCTGCGTCGCATAGGAAACGTACGCATCCTTCAGCGTCCGCTTGAGCTTTTTTTCTGTGTCCATTTGCTTTTGGACCGGCATACTATAATGGTAGCCACCCGTCGCCGAGGGAACCTTGACCAGTTGCATATCTTTAATGTCTCTTGAGATGGTTGCTTGGGTCACCTCAATATTTTCGGCACGTAGTAAACTGACAAAGTCTTCTTGTCGTTCAATTTCGTTTGAACTTAATAATCGTTTAATGTAGCGCTGGCGCTCTTGCTTTTTCACCCGATCACCCCCGGCGTCTTATTCACATCTATTTAAACACATCATAAGCCATTTTGCATAAATATGAAAGACTGGATTTTAAATTCACTACTTATTCAATTGGTCGTATGCGGATTGTTGCGTCTGTTCAACGGAGACGGTTGGTGCCACTGTCGCTGTTTGGTCAGTTGCTTGCAGGTGAATTAAGAACTCGATGTTCCCTTCGCCACCTTTGATTGGTGAATAATCTAACCCTAAAACGTTATAACCGGCAGCCACCGCAAAATCGACAATGTCGGTCAAAACGGCCGTATGGACCGCGTGATCACGAACGATGCCGTGCTTACCCACGTTTTCACGGCCCGCTTCAAATTGTGGCTTGATGAGTGCCACGACCTCACCACCATTTTCAATGATTTCATGAAGTGGTGGCAGAATCAGGTGTAGTGAAATAAACGACACGTCAATGGAAGCAAAACTTGGTTGGCCTTCCTTGAAATCTGCTAACTTACTGTAGCGGAAATTCGTGTGTTCCATCACGACGACCCGTGGATCTTGACGCAACTTCCAGACTAATTGGTTGCTACCAACGTCCAGTGCGTAGCTCATTTTGGCGCCACTTTGGAGCATCACGTCAGTAAAGCCCCCGGTCGAAGAACCGATATCTAAAACTGTCCGGTCCGTGACGTCGATGTCAAAACTCTTTAAGGCCTTTTCGAGCTTAAGTCCCCCACGCGAAACGTAGGGCATTGGTTTGCCCTTCAAGTGTAATTCAGTTGTCACTGGGATCTTCATTCCAGGTTTATCTAGGCGTTCTTCATTCACACCTAAGATTTCACCGGCCATGACTGCGCGCTTCGCTTTTTCTCGGGTATCAAATAAACCCTGTTGTACTAATAATACGTCAATTCGTTCTTTTTCCATCTAAATAATTCCTCTAATTTGTGAAGTACGTCAAAAATGAAGCTAACAGGTCAAAGTCGCGTTGACTGAGATCAGCCGCCTTTTGTAACGCCGTCTGGGCCGTTTTAACCGCCGTATTCAGGGCATCGTTAGCACCCGCTAAGCCGAGCAATTCCGGATAAGTATTCTTCTGTTCACCGGCATCTTTATGCGTCGCCTTACCCAACTGTGCTGGGGTACTCGTCACATCTAAGATATCGTCATAAATCTGAAAAGCTAATCCGAACGCATCGGCAAACTTTAATAACTCGCTAGCAACGGGAGCTGGGACTGGTGATTGTAAAATGCCCGCTTGAACAGCGTAGTGGATCAACGCCCCGGTCTTTTCCCGGTGCAACTGTTGTAACGCGGGTAAGTCTAACTGATGGCCCGTATTCTGAACATCGGCGACTTGTCCCGCAACCATCCCACGCGGTCCCGTCGCTTGCGCTAAGGCCAACGTTTGTTGCGCAATCACGTCCGGTGCTAACCCACTGTCGGCAATCCATTGAAAACTAAGTGGTTGCAACGCATCACCCGCTAAAATGGCGATGTCTTCACCAAACTTAACGTGACTCGTTGGTTCACCACGGCGTAGTGCATCGTTGTCCATGGCAGGAAGGTCGTCGTGAATCAACGAATAAGTATGCATTAATTCAACAGCAACGCTTGACCGCAAATGGGCAGCCGTAATTGCTTGCTCAAAAGTCGTTAAGACGGCTAAGGTCAAGAGTGGCCGTAACCGTTTCCCCCCAGCTAGTACTGAGTAGCGCATCGCAGCGGTCAAAGTCTCGCGGTCACTGCCCTCCCGTAGATTTTCATCCAAGTAGGTATTGATCCGTGGGACCCAGGTTGCTTCAAAATCAGCTAACCGCTGCTTAGTCATTTTGATCATCCGGCTTTGCTTGTTCAAATGGGACTTCATTACCATTTTCATCCATCATCTTAGTCAGCGTTTTTTCAGCGCCTTCCAATGTCGTTTGCAGCTGTTTGCTCAAAGCAACGCCCTTTTGGAATTGATCTAACGCTTGTTCCAACGGCACGTCGCCTTGTTCCAATTGGTTAACGATGGTTTCTAATTGATTTAAATTTTGTTCAAAGGTTGGTTGTTCAGCCATTATCGATTTCCTCCGTACTCGTAATTTGTGCTTGAGCGGTGCCGTCCGCAAAATGAACGGCAACGGCTTGTTGCGGCTTTAACTGCTTGACCGTGTGCACGACTTGTTCATCAGCCGTCACAAACGCGTATCCCCGCCCCATGATCTTCAATGGGCTCAATAAGTCCAATGATTGTACCGTTTGGGTTAGCTGTTGACGCTTACCCTGCATCACGAGTTGGGTACTGCGTTGAAGCCGCTGTGTCAGGTTCGTCAGTTGCGTCTGCGCCTGATTGACTTGGTGAATTGGCGTCCGTTGCACCAAACGTTGGGCTAAACGCTGATACTGTTGCTCAGCTTGGTTAACGTTGGCTTGTCCGGCCTGTTTGAGCCGTTCATTCAAGAAGTCTAATTTTTGCAAGTAGCCCTCATATAACCGGTTAGGCTGCGTAAAGACGTACGACGTACTGAGCTTGTTCAAGCGTTGACGGTCACGCTGGACAAGATTTTGAAACGAGTTTAATACCCGCGTTTGGTCCTGCTTCAGTTGCAACAGCACGTCATTATAAACCGGTACCGCTAATTCAGCGGCCGCAGTCGGCGTCGCAGCCCGCACGTCAGCGACTAGGTCAGCAATCGTTGTATCGGTTTCATGTCCAACCGATGAAATAACGGGGAGCTGGCTGGCCGCAATCGCCCGCGCGACCACTTCCTCATTGAATGGCCAAAGGTCTTCGATCGAACCACCCCCACGGCCAATAATCAACGTATCAAAGTTATTGGCGGCGTTCGCCCGTTCAATTTGCCGCGCAATTTCAGGTGCCGCAGCGTCCCCTTGCACTTGTGCTGGAAATAGGGCAATTTGTGCAATCGGGAAACGGCGGCGGGCCGTCGTGATAATATCACGAATAACGGCCCCACTACGGCTCGTCACGACGGCGATTCGTTTTGGAAAACGCGGAAGCGGCTTTTTGGGCGCATTAAATAAGCCCTCAGCCGCTAACTTCTTTTTTAATTGTTCGTAGGCTTGGTATAACGCGCCTACGCCGTCCGGTTCCATCCGTTCAACGTAAATTTGGTAGCTCCCACTCGGTTCGTATAACCCAATGCGACCAACGACCAATACTTTCATCCCCTCTTCGGGACGAAATTTAACCTTAGCAAAGGCTGATTTAAACATAATCGCCGAAATCTTTGCGTGGTCATCCTTCAAGCTAAAGTATTGGTGCGTATTTGGTCGGGGCCGGTAGTTAGAAATTTCACCGGTCAGAAACACCTTGCCCAAATAGGGATCAAGTTCAAATTTACGTTTTAAATACTGTGTTAATGCGGAAACTGTCAAATATTGTTGACTGTCACTCACTTACGATCACTCCATTTTGCGAGTTCAACCGTGGTTTGCATTAAGGTTGCAATCGTCATTGGACCAACCCCACCAGGTACTGGTGTGATCAATCCGGCAACGCCTTGCGCTGAATCAAAGTCCACGTCACCCGTTAACTTGCCATTTTCATCACGGTCCATACCAACGTCAATAACCGTTGCGCCGGGCTTGATGTCCTCACCACTGATCAGATGGGTAATTCCCGTCGCCACGACTAAAATGTCCGCCGTCTTAGCGACGTCTTTCAAATGTCGCGTCCGACTATGGGCCACCGTGACCGTGGCATTCGCATTGGTCAGCAACGCCGCCATGGGCTTACCAACGATGGTGCTCCGACCAATCACGACCGCCGTTTTACCAGCAGGATTTACATCATAGGCCTTGAGCATCGTCATAATGCCGCGGGGCGTGTTGGCAACTGGATAGTGACCGGGAAAATTAGTGACAAGTTTGCCGACATTGGCCGGGTGAAAACCATCCACGTCTTTTTGCGGGTCAATCGCCATCGTGATCAATGGTTCGTTAATTTGTTTGGGTAGTGGTGACTGGACTAAGATACCGTGAATCTGATCATCGGCGTTGTAATCAGCAATGATGGCTAATAATTCTTCTTGCGTCGTCGTTGCTGGCAATTGACGAACAATCGAATGCATTCCTAATTTGGTTGCCTTGCGGTTCTTATTACGCACATAAATTTGACTAGCAGGGTCTTCCCCCACGATAATAACTGCAATTCCAGGCTGAACGCCTTGGGCAACGAGTTCTGCAACTTGCTTTGCAGTTGCTTCGTTGACTTGCTTGGCGACTGCCTTACCATCAATAATCTTTGTCACGCGTGCCACGCTCCCTCTCTTTGTCTGGTTTTATTTTAGCATAATCCCCAGCAAAAAAAGTAGTCAGTAGAATGATAAGTTATTAAAAAAAGTCTGGCAAAACGCCAGACTTTTAGGGTTGAACATATAATTGTTCGGTTTTAGACTAAATAGATTCGTTTTTAACGGTCTTACCCAGCACACCGCTAACGAACTTCCGTGAACGATCATCGCTGAAAGCCTTGGTTAATTCGATTGCTTCGTTGACGGCCACCTTTGCAGGAACGGCATCAACGTACTTCAATTCGAAGAATGCAATACGTAGAACAATTAAATCGGTTTTTGCCAACCGGTCTAACGACCACGTGCTACTTAGGTATGACTGAATCTGGGCGTCCAATTCCGCTTGATGTTCACGAACACCAGTTACTAGCGTACTCAGGTAAGCTGGGATTTCAATTTCATCCGCTTCGTCCGGGTTTAATAACTGTTGGAATAGCTGATTTTCATCAGCGTCCGGGTTAGCATTCAAGGCAAATAAAGCTTGAAAGGCTTTTTCCCGAATTTCATGACGCGTTAAACTCAAGATTCTTCACCATCTTCATTTTGATCAGCTTCGGGGTCTTCATCGCCAAAAAGATTGTTCGGATCAATGGCACTCTCCGTCTTTTCGGTAACGATCCCGGTAATGTGCACGTTAACTTCGCTCAACGCCAAATCGGTCATGAACAAAATCTGTTGTTTGACCTTATCTTGAATGGCCAATGCCACTTTTGGTACGGACACGCCGTAGTTCAAGTACGCATAGACATCCACACTGATTTGGTCGTCAACGATCGTCAACTTAACACCCTTACCAAGACTCTTCTTACGACCGAACAACTCATTTACACTGGAAGAAATCGTTCCTTGCATCCGGTTAACGCCATCAATTTGGCTTACCGCGATCCCAACGATTATTTCAAGCACTTCTGGTGCAATTTGAATTTGTCCTAAGCTGGGTTCTTCACTTTGTAACGTAATATTGCTACTGTCAGCCATGTCGACATTCCTCCAATTCCATGTTTGCCGGTTCTAAGCTATTGAATTAAGCCCGTGAAACGTAGGTGCTGTCAACCGTGTTAACGATCAACTTGTCGCCAGCTTTAACGAAGAATGGCACTTGAATAATCGCACCAGTTTCCAAGGTAGCTGGTTTTGAACCACCTGAAGCAGTATCACCCTTGATGCCGGGTTCCGTTTCAGAAACTTCCAAGGTAACCGTGTTTGGTAAATCAATACCTAACACTTCGTTGTTATACATCGTAACTTGAACTTCCATGTTTTCCTTCAAGAATTTCAATTCAGTTTGAATGTGGTCCCCAGGAATTTCAATTTGTTCGTAAGTTTCGGTGTTCATAAAAACGTAGCTACCGCCATCTTCGTAAAGGTACTGCATCGTACTCTTATCGATTGGGGCTTGTTCCATCCGCGCACCGGCACGGAAAGTCTTATCTTGAACGGCACCAGTCCGTAAGTTCTTAAGCTTTGAACGAACAAACGCGCCACCCTTACCTGGCTTAACGTGCTGGAATTCCACGATGCGCCAAATTGCGTTGTCTACTTCAATGGTTAAACCATTTTTAAAATCTGCAGTCGAAATCATATTTTAAGTCCTCCTAGAAGATATCTTTATTACTATAACAAGACAGAGCCGTCATGACAACTGTCTTAACTATAAAATAAGCAATTCACGGGTCGCTTTAGTCAAGCGTTCGTGACCCGTTGGTGTTACTAACACGTCGTCTTCGATCCGCATACCACCTAACCCTGGGAAATAGACCCCAGGTTCAACGGTGACCACGCTGTTAGCAACTAATTGATTATTTGTATTTTTGGAGATTAACGGATCTTCATGAATGGCTAGCCCGATTCCGTGACCCATGCCGTGGTTAAAGGCTTCCCCATAACCAGCTTGCGTCAGAAAATCACGGCCAACCGCATCTAGTTCCGCACTATTCGCGCCGGGACGCACCTGCGAGACGACCATGTCTTGGGCCGTTTTGACAGCTGCATAAGCCACCTTTAGCTTAGCATCCGGTTCTCCTAATGCAAAATTCCGGGTCATATCGGAAGTGTACTCATCCAAGAAATAGCCGAAATCCAACGTGACCATTTGACCAGCTTCAAGTAACGCTGTTGACGCCGTGCCGTGTGGGAGCGCTGCGCGGGCACCACCAACGACGATTGTTGTAAACGACGCGTTGCTGGCACCGTGGCTGCGCATAAAGGCATCTAGCAAGTTGCTGACATCAATTTCCCGCATGCCCGGACGGACGATACTCGTCACGTATTCAAAGCCCGCATCGGCTAGTCGTGCAGACGCACGCAACTTAGCAATTTCACTCGCGTCCTTCGTTACACGTAACGTATCGACGACAGCGGGCAATGCGACTAAGTCACTGACAAGGTTCTCATCCAGATAACTGTAAGCCGCGTACGGCAAGTCATCTTCAAAGCCCATGACGTCGGTGTGCATTTGCGCAATTAACGTGCAAACGGCCCCAAGATAGTCCCGGGTGATGACTAAGTGTTCCGCATCATACTGTCCGGCAAACGCCGTCTGATAACGCGCGTCCGTAATGAGGTACGCATCGTCCGCTAATACGAGCAAGTAACCATCACCGGCCATGTCAGCCATGCCCGTTAAATAGTGCAGGTTGGCTTCACTGGAAACTAAGAACGCATCAATTTTGAGCTGTTCAAAGGTTTGTTGTAATCGTTCAATTCGACTTGACACTGAATCACTCCCATCCATACTACAGGCTCCATTATACCAAAGTTTATCAAAACTGATGAATTGAGGTTATAAATAGGGCTAAACTACGGAATGTGACCCGAACCACTCTCGAAAAAAAAGAGCCCCCGCAGAGGCTCTTCAAAAAATTATTCTGCTGGGTAAACAGAGACTTGGCGCTTGTCGCGACCTTTACGTTCAAAACGAACGACACCGTCTGCCATTGCAAATAACGTATCGTCACCACCGCGACCAACGTTTACACCTGGGTAAATATGAGTTCCGCGTTGACGATATAGAATGTTACCATTCTTAACCGTTTGGCCATCAGCACGCTTGGCACCTAAACGCCGACCAGCTGAATCACGACCGTTGGCAGTTGAACCGCCACCTTTATGGTGACTGAAGAATTGCAAGTTCATTAACATAGTAAAGTCCACCTCCGAATGTGGTTATCGTGTTTGTTCGCGAACATGGATGTAATCACCATAATTCGCTTCAACATCGTTTAATCCGAGTGTGAAGCTCGCAAGTAACGTTTGTAATTGTCGATTGCCTAAGTCTAGCTTAGTAAAATCCGCAATTAAAAGGCCCCCGTTAGTTTCATCACTCTGAACCGTGGGTTTGAGGTGCGCAACTTGTTCGATCCCATTGATCGTACTAATTGCTAACACCGAAACCGCCGCACAGACGATGTCTTGTCCATAAGCACCTGAATCAGCATGTCCCGTTAATTTAAAAGCGGTCACCTGACCGTTGTGATTACGAGAAATGGTTGCCTGAATCATGAAGAATGCCTACTTTCTTAATTATGCATTAATTGTGTCGATCGTTACCTTAGTGTATGGTTGGCGATGACCCTTCTTAGTATGTTGGCCTTTTTTAGCCTTGTACTTGAAAGTAACCACTTTACGGTCACGGCCTTGTTTTTCAACAGTACCTTCAACCGTCGCACCATCAACAGTAGGAGTACCAATCTTGGTTGTGTCGCCGCCGACAAAGACTACTTGATCAAAAGTAACCTTGTCACCAGCTGCAGCATCAAGTTTTTCAACATAGATTGCTTGACCTGCTTCAACTTTATATTGTTTACCACCAGTTACAATAATTGCGTACACGTTTGTGCACCTCCTTAAATTATGAATCACTTAGACTCGCCAAGTTAAGCGCCAGTAAGCCGGACTTAATACTCAACTCGTGCGGTTGTAGCTGTAGAAGTCCACAAATACAACAGGAAAATGTTATCAAATTTCTTTGCAATAGTCAAGTAAGAGTTTCATTGGACAAAGAAATCTGTAAAACTAATGCTGCGTGCCGTCATCAAATGATGCATCTTTTTAATGCACTTAGTTAAGTAACGCGGCGTGTAAATCATGTCATTGGCGAGCCAATCCGTAATCAGGCCAACGGTAGCGGAAACGTAGTACGCGATTTGAATACTGACCGGCACTTCTAGGTCGGTGAACTGGTCTTCAAAATCGTGATAGAAGTTTTCCATCCACTTCGTTAGTTGCTGATTAATCCGGCGGTTAACGGCCAATTGGCGTTGCTCCAGCAGCAGCGTCTTAAACGCATCGGCATGCTGGTCAATGTAGCCTAATGCCCGTGATAAGGACAGAACTTGGACGCGGCGTAAGGGGTCCACCGGGTTAGTAATAATGTCCCCGATGCCCACTGTAACGACGGCCTGGTCAAATAATTCCGTGACAAGGTCTTCCAACGCTTGATCAACAAAATCAGGTTTATCTTTATAATGAAGATAAAAGGTTCCGCGGGTGACCGCAGCGGTACTCGTTAATTTTTGGACGGAAATATTTTCAACGGTTTCAGTTTGTAATAATGTAATTAATGCTTGGCGTAAACGCCGGCGCGTCTTATCGACACGGGGGTCAACATCGTGACTCATGATAACTTCCCTACTTTCTAACTAAAAGTAATATAGCATCATTTCCCAAAAGTGTCTAACAATCCGCGTGTGGCGGACAATTTGACTGCGAACGTCTATAACCAGTGATTAATCGTTCGGTTTGGTTAATCATTTGGGGCTTAATGGATCTAAATTAGCTTTCCTGTAAAGGATAATACCTTGACAACTTTCGGTTGGATTGGGTATAATGAAAATGCAATTTTTTCAGGGAAAGGCACCTTTTCCGTAAAATTCGGTTGCAATTTACGCTATACTTGTTTTAATATAGTCGTTATTGGACTAATCAAAGGAGGGACATACTCTTATGACTGTTGTTGCAAAACCATATAACACTTGGGCTTCACGTCGGCCAGTTGCTGACAAGCAAAAGCGCATTCGTCGCGAAAAGCAAACTGCAGCGATCCAACGTTGGGCCGCTGGTAAGACTGAAACCATCGAACACACTCCAAAAATCAAGTAATTAAAAAAGAACTGATCAATTGTTGATCAGTTCTTTTTTAATAGTTTGATTGTATAAGCACATGTGTGCATTGATAAGAATCTCCCGTAGGCCTAACGGTTATTACGGGACGCAGTGAAATGTTTGCTTGCCGCGTTCTCTTTTGTGACAAAATTAGAGTAGTACTGAACGCCACCCGCGATGGCTAAAATTAAGATAATTGCTAATACTGGACCCATAAGTGATTCTCCTTCCCTGTTACGTTTATATTATCGTTTTGTTACAAACATATTTCAAGAAAAAAGTTTGAGTTTAAGCATTTTTACCTTCTTCTTTAAACTTTCTTAAACAATAACAGCACGTTAATCATATGAGTGTCCATTTTATCTATCCCTATAACTTTCTGGAGGTTCCAAAATGTCCCGGCCACTAATTTATCGTGTCACCCCCTACCGTACGATTTTGATCTTATTAATTGCCGCCGGTTTTACGTGGTTTGCGGTTGATTCACTCACCGACTCGTGGGGTGCGCCGCTGCTCAGCACGGCGTTTCATAGTTTTCGATACGGTGACGTCTCCGTTCTGGAAAATGACATTATTGGATGGCTGAGCATCTGCCTCTTCGGGTTCGGTGGCTTATTTGCGGCTTATCAGATGTTAGTTCGATTCTTTCAGGGCCATTGCCAAGTTTTAAACGTGAACGCGGAAGGCATCGCAACTCCGATGATCACCCGTAATTTTAGGCGCATCCCGTGGCGCAATATCAAGCGCCTTAGTAATAATGAAGATATTTTAATCATTGAGCTGGTCGCACCACGGGAAAATTGGGTGCCAAAAGGACGGAAGCTGGATCGAGCCGTTTCACAAAAAGGCAACCGGCTGTATATTGATCTTTATATGTACGTCGCGTTGACCGGTGGTGATACGGATAAATTAAAAAAGGACTTGCGGGAGTTGAGCCAGCGCTACTTAGACGCTAAATAAGATTGACACCACCCCCGTTCTTATCTATAATAAATCTTGTTGTTGTCATGTTAGCTCAACTGGATAGAGCATCCGCCTTCTAAGCGGAGGGTTGTGAGTTCAAGTCTCACACGTGACATATATGGGTGTATTAGTCACCGTTCAGAAATTAAGGAATCCCGCTAAATCAACGTTTAGCGAGGTTCCCTGTTTTTAGTTTTCGATAGAAATAGACGGGTTGGTGAAAAAAATGTGCACATCATTTTTTAGGGGTAATTTTGACTATACTTTTATAGAAGAAATTCCATTCATTTCTTTATATACAATTACATGAATAAATACAAAATCACCTAATATCCAACTATTAATGAAATTACCCATTGATTATGCGAACGTTTGTTCGTATAATTGCTTTGAGGTGATAACATGGAAATTCAAATTGGAAATTTTTGTAATGATTTAAAAATTGAACAACTCAACCCTCTCTGCCTAAAAACGTGGTTTGACATTGACGGTCATATAATAGATGTTTTTATTGAAGCCGATGCAATCGACTTTTTAACTGATTTACGGAATGGTAAAAATAAATTCACATTCATTGGGTACTATGATGGTCCACAACGATTCATTTCAGTAGACACCAGCATTGCCCATCCCATTAGTATGCACGACTACTTGAAACAGTTCCATGATCAAAACACCGTAACACAAATAAGAAACGAGATCGTACATGCAATTGCCGATTCATATTAATTGAAAATTTCACACAGAAAGGATGAAATACCATTAAGTTGTCGTAATTATTAAGTGTTAGGGGCGTCGCTTCCCTTAACCCATTGTTAGCACAGATAACCCCGGATTGGGTCGTCCGTCAACCAAGTTAGTCTCACACCAATTTTTTTATTGGTGTGAGGCTCTTTTATTATGCCTTTAGGCCGAGTTGAGCA